>NZ_JBEXCY010000123.1:0-33068 GCF_040605515.1 Dactylosporangium sp. NPDC005572
CCGTCGCAGCGACCACGGCTATCCGTCGGCACAGGCGCGATCCGGCTCTCATCGAGTTCCTCCAAATGGTAGGGGTAACTGTCCGCAACACGTCTGACCGGTGGGCCGGGTTGCGGCGCAACCGATCCCGCGAGCCGCACGTGTTACGGGCGCATCTCGGCCAGTGACCGGGATCGACATGGGGAGGGATCGTGCAATTGGCCACGCCATCGCGGCTCGATGAGCCATCGCCGCCGGGCTCCGGGCACATCGACTTCGACGAGTTCTACCAGGCGCACTACCGGTCGATGACCGTGCAGCTGTGCGCGTACACCGGCGACCTCGGGCACGCCCAGGATCTGGTGCAGGAGGCCTTCTGCCGTGCCTTCTCCCGGTGGCAGCGGATCGTCAGGTACGACGATCCGGTCGCCTGGGTCCGCAAGGTCGCGTGGAATCTCGCCAGCAGCCGGTGGCGGCGGGTACGAACCGCCGAACGCTTCCTGCGCGGCCAGCGTGAGGAGCACGTGCCCGGGCCCAGCCCCGATCGGGTCGCCCTGGAGGCGGCGCTGGCGCTGCTGCCGGCCAACCATCGCCGGGCGGTGGTCCTGCACCACCTCGCCGACCTGCCCATCTCCGAGATCGCCCGCCAAGAGGGCGTGGCGGAGGGAACCATCAAGTCCTGGTTGCACCGTGGTCGCACGGCGCTGGCCGCTCACCTGACCGAAGGCAAGGAGGGGAAGGGCCGTGGATAACGAGGACACCTTCCTGGACACCCAGTTCGCCGCGTACCGCAACGAGTTGCTGCCGAACGTCACGCCGGTCGGCCCGGACGCCGTACGCACCACGGTGCGCCGCCGGCGCAGGGTCGCTGTCACGGTCGGCGCGGCGGTCGCTCTCGCGCTCATCGTCGGCCCGGCGGTCGGGTACGGTGCGCTCAACGGGACACCGGGACCGCCCCAGCCGGGCACCTCGACCGAGCCGACGCCCGGCTCGTCTCAGTCGCCCTCGCCGTCCGTCGCCCCGTCGGAGTCCGCCTCGGCCACCGCGCCGGACGGCGGCGTCTCCCGCGCTGACCTGCTCGCCGCCCGCCTCACCCTGCCGCCCTGGTGGGGCGACGCGCCGTGCCGCAGCGAAGGTCAGCTCGCCGGCGCCAAGCCGGCGCAGGAGGGCAACTGGCTGGAGCGCATCGACTATGCGGACGTCGACCGGGACGGTACCGAAGACGCCGTGGCCATGATCGGCTGCAAGTTCAACAACACCGTGGTACAGACGCAGGTCGCGGTCTTCGAACGGAACACCGCCGGCGACATCGTCATCCTGGGCCAGGTGCTGACGAGCCGGCCGCTCGGCTGGATCTTCGACATCGACGCGCAGCCGGACGGCTCGGTCCGGATCGAGGTCGGCGACCGGGAGCCGACCGGCGAACAGGCGGCCTCGGTGGTCCGGCAATGGCGGACGTACGGATGGACCGGCACGAAGTTCCAGCAGACGGACGGCCCGACCAGCTTCCCGCCCAAGTCGACCCTGGCCGACCTGCGGATCACCGCCACCGACATCGTCTACGCCACGCTGGCGGATGACGGGTCGCGCCACGGCACCACCACCGTCACGATCCGCAACGCGGGACCGGCCGACGCGGAGTACGTCTTCGTGTCACTGGAGCTCGGCGACAACGTGCGCCACGAGGGCGACGGCTGGTCGAGCTGCATCGAGGCGAGCACCAACCCCGGCTCGTCGCCGCCCAACCTCAGCTGCGTGCTCGGACCGATGCGGGCCGGCGAGACCAGGACGCTGGTGCTCGGCGTGGCCAGTCGCGGAGCGGTGCTGACCCAGGTTTCGGCCCGGGCCGTCGTCGTGCGCCTCGACAAGCAACGCGACCCGGTGTCCGACGCCAAGCCGTCCGACAACGAGGCCAACTTCGACCAGCGCTGAGCGACATCGGGGTGGCTCAGGTCCGAGCCACCCCGATGTCCGTGGATCGGTCCGGTCACGGGCGGTTCAGCAGGCGGCGGGGGTTGCGCACGGTGATCTGCTCGACGAGGTCGGCATCGCCCCCGGTGAGGCGGGCGATGCTCGGCATGATGCGGCGGAACAGGTGCTGGTAGCCGTTGCCGCCGTTGTGCCGGAGGTTGGCCTGGGTCCACACGTCGGCGCCGATCACGAGTTGGTCGGCGAAGCCCCGCTCGATGAGCCAGGCGACCATTTCCAGGCGCTCCGCGTCGGTGGGGTTCCGCAGGGCCGGGTCGCCGTAGTAGAAGTCCGAGCCGAAGGTGTCGTACCCCAGGACGGCGCCGCGCCTGGCGATCTCGGCGTGGTAGTCGGGGTCGAAGTGCTCGTCGAGGTGGCCGAGGATGACCCGGTCGGGCGGCATCCCCTCGGCGATGAGCGCGTCGAGGATGTCGAGTCCACCGCGGCCGCGGAACGACAGATGGACGTACACCGCGGCCCCGGTCTGTGCGCCGGCGCGGGCGGCGGCCCGCAGCACCCGCCATTCGGCATCGGTGACCGGGTGGCTGGTCCCGATCTCCCCCAGCAGCGCCGGCCTGATGCCGGTGCCGGCGATGCCGTTGGTGAGCTCCTCGACCATGCCCGCCGCCAGTTCGTCGACGCCGGCGCGGCGGATCTGCTCGGGCATGGTCGGCTCGACGTACCAGCCGCCGCCCACGCAGACGTGGACGCCGCTGCGCCGCGCGATGTCCGGCAGGTCCTCGAGGCGGCGCCCCATGCCGGGGAGCGTGAGCTCGACGACGGCGCCGGCGCCGTCCGCTCTGGCCGCCGCGAGCTCGGCGACGGCGACGTCCGGGTCGTGCAGGACGAGGTTCTCGGGCATCGACAGCGCGTTCCACCGCAGGTAGCCCATCAGCTCGGGGCCGATCGCCACTCCTGGCGGCGGCTCCTCGGCCGACGGCTTGGCCCAGATCCGCAGGTCGCTGAGGAGATGCTCGTGCATCGAGGTCGGGCCGAGCTCGTCGGCGGGGATGGGGCCCAGCACGGTGTGGATCGGCATCAGGCGCCCCCGCCCGCGGGGGCGAGCAGGAATCGCGCGATCCGCTCGCCGATCATGACGGCGGGCATCGCGGTGGTCGCCCGCGGGATCGTGGGCATGATCGAGCAGTCGGCGACGTAGCAGCCCGCGACGCCGTGGACCTGGCCGTCGTGGCCGACGACCGCGGTGGCGTCGGAGGCCGGGCCCATCCGGCAGGTGCCGACCGGATGCCAGTAGTTGTCGGGGTTGGCCCGGACGTGCTGCACGAGGGCGGCGCGGTCGCCGATCTCCGGGCCCGGACGCAGCTCCCGCCCGACCAGCTCGCGCATGCCGGGCGCCGCGGCGATGGCCCGCAGCTGCTCGGCGCCCTCCGCCAGGACCTGGGCGTCGTGGCCCTCGGGGTCGCTCAGGAAGCGGTGGTCGATGAGCGGCTTGGCCTCGGGGTCGACGGAGCGGATGCGCACGTGCCCGCGGGAGCGCGGCAGGAGCGCGCCGACGCCGCAGCTCCACCGCTTCTCCGCGCCGCGGTGCGTGGGGCTGTAGGGCAGGAAGTGCATGTCGAAGGCGTCGGGGTCGAAGCTGGAGGCGGCCTTGGCCATCGCCTGCTCGTCGGGGGCCCAGCCGCCGCCGCGCAGCCGTTCCATCGCCGCACTCATCCTCTCCGAGCCGGCCCAGCTCAACAGCAGGAACGGCTGGTCGTGGAGGTTCTCCCCGACGCCCGGCAGGTCCGCGACGACGTCGATGGCCAGTTCCTTGAGCATCCGCGCCTCGCCGATGCCGGAGCGCTGCAGGACCTGCGGCGAGTTGTAGGCGCCGCCGCAGACGACGACGCGTCCGGCGCGGACCACGTGCCGCTCCCCGCGCCACAGCACGGTGACGCCGGTGGCCCGGCCGTCGCTGACGAGGACCCGCTCGACGTGCGCCTCGCCGGCGATCCGCAGGTTGGCCAGGTGCCGCACCGGGTCGAGGTAGGCGAAGGCGGTGTTCCACCGGATGCCGTCGACGATGTTGTTGTCCTCGGGCGCGAACCCGATGGTCTGGTCCAGGTCGTTCAGCGTCTCCAGCTGCGGCAGGCCGATGGCCGTCCCGCCGTCGTACCACGCCCGCTGCCACGGCGTCAGCTCCTCGGCGCGGTACCGCTTGACCCGCATCATCCGGGTGCCCTCGGCGAAGAGCGGCCGCAGCTCGTCGGCGCTCCATCCCGGGTTGCCGGCGGCGGCCCAGTCGTCGTAGTCGCGGCGGTGGCCCCAGGTCTGCGTGGTGCCGTTGAAGTCGGAGCAGCCGCCGATGGCGCGGGCGCGCTCGAAGGCGACCCGCGTCGGCAGGGTGTCGCCGGAGTCGTAGCCCCAGTCGTTGGAGTGGCCGAGCCGGGTCGCGTCGAGGATGTCCGGCGGCCAGGCGGCGGAGCCGAAGGGGCCGAAGTCCGGCCCGGCCTCCAGCACGAGCGTGTCCACCCCGGCCAGGGCGAGCCGGGCCGCGATGACGTTGCCGCTCGTACCGCCGCCGACGACGACGGTGTCGACCTCCGCCGGCAGGTGTTCAGTCACGCTGGTTCCTCCTCAAGCTCGGGGCCGTGAACGACCGCGCCGCCGACGACTGTGCGCAGCACCGGCCGGGACGCGGCCTCCTCCAGCTCCTCCAGGGTCGCGGTGACCGGGTCGATCTCCAACTCGACCCAGTCGGCGAGGTAGCCGGGGGCGAGCCGGCCGCGCTCATGCTCCGCGAAGCAGTAGTGCGCCGCCGACGTGGTGTACATCGCGAGCGCCTCCTCGGCGGTGACGGCCTGCTCGGGCCCGATGGGCCCGCCGCGCCCGCGGACCCGGCGGCTGCGCGCCTGCCACATGCCGAACAGCGGCGCCATCGGGAAGTCGGGCCCGTCGGAGCCGCCCGCGACGGTCACCCCCGCGTCGAGCCAGTCGCGCAGCGGCGCGAGCGGGAGGTCGTCGCCGAACTGGTCGGCGATGCCGGCGCCGACGCGCCACTGCATCGCCGGCTGGCTCGACAGCACGACGCCCAGGCGGGCCGCCCGCGCCATGTCGGCCGGAGACGGCCACAGGTACGAGTGCATGACGGAGAACCGCAGGGGCGCGATCGGCCGGCGCGCGTCGGCCCGCTCGAAGTGGTCCAGGGCGAGGGTGACGGCCGCGTCGCCGACCGCGTGTACCGCGACGGAGTGCCCCTGCTCCGCGCAGTACGTGACGAGTTCGGCGAAGACGTCGGCGGGGCAGGTGAGGTTGCCGTGATAGTCGCCCCGGCCCGGCCACGGCCGGGAGATGAGCGCCGTGCCGAAGCCGCCGGCGCCGTCGAGGTAGATCTTCAGTGGGCCGGTCTTGAACCAGTGGTCGCCGCCCGGCTCGGCGAGCAGCTCCGCCGGTGGCACTCCCGGCCGGGCCAGGGGCATGCCCATCGTGCGCAGGGTCAGCGTGCCCTCGGCGGCGGCCTCGCGGTACACCCGCAGCTCCTCCTCGACCAGGCCCGGCTCGCTGGCGCTGGTGATGCCGAGGCTGTGCAGGTAGGGCTGCGCCTCGGCCAGGGCCGCCCGCAGCTCCCGGTGCCCCAGCTTCGGGACGTGGGCCATCACGAGGTCGGCCGCCGGGCGCTCGATGAGCACGCCGGTCGGCTCGCCGCGCGCGTCGCGCTCGAGGTGGCCGCCGGCGGGGTCCGGGGTGCCGGCGTCGATGCCGCAGCGGCGCAGCGCCGCGGAGTTGGCGATCGCGTCGTGGGTGCGGCGGTCGAGGACGACGGCGGTGTCGCCGGTGACCCGGTCGAGGTCGTACCGATCGGGCAGCCGGCCCTCGGCCAGGTCCTCGGCGTGGAAGTGGGCGCCGACGACGACCCAGTCGAGTCCCTGGTGCTCGGCCAGCCAGGCACCGATGCGCGTGCAGACCTCGGTGATCGACGCCGCCTCGGAGATGACCAGCCGCCGCCGCTCGACCCCGACGGTCAGCGTGTGCAGGTGGGAGTCGAGGAACCCCGGCACGACGACGCCGTGCGCCGCGACCTCCACGGTGCCCGGGGGCGCGGCCGCGCGCAGCTCGGCCGCACCCCCGACGCCGGCGATGCGGCCCCCGGCGACGAGCATGGCCTCGGCGGGCGGCCGGGCCGGAGCCATCGTGTGGATCCGGCCGAGCACGAGTACCGGTGGGGTCCCCGGTTCCGGGTCCCCGCCCAGAGCCGGGGACCCGCTGGAGATCAGCCCGCGAGCCACTTGGTGTACCAGGCCAGCAGGTCGTCGCCCTGCTTGGAGCGGGTCTCGGAGTCCTGGAAGACGATCTGGGTGTGGGCCGGGGAGTTGACGATGTTCGCCTTCGTCGCGTCGTCCATGAAGGTGAACGCCTCGGGGTTACCGGGGCCGTAGCCGGTCGCCTTGGCGAACTGGGCCTGCCGCTTCGGCTCGTTGAACACGTTGGCCAGCGCCTGGATGTTCTTCATGTCGGGCGCGGTGGCCGGGATGGTCATCACGTTCGGCGCGACGATCGCCTGGTTCCAGGAGATGGTGACGTCCAGTCCCTGGTTCTTCAGCGCGAACGCCTGGCCGGACGGGCCCGCCACGACGGCCGCGGTCTTGGAGGTCAGCAGCTGCTGGATCTGTGGGTAGGAGGTGTAGAAGACCATGTTCGGCCGCAGCTCGTTGAGCTTCTTGGTGCACAGGTCGAAGTCGAGCGGGTACAGCTTGTCCGGCGCGACGCCGGAGGCCAGCTCGGCCATCTCGCAGGCGCTGTCGTAGCTGCCCGGGCTGCCCATCCAGCCGCGCTTGCCCGGGAACTTCTTGACGTCGAAGAAGTCGGCCCAGGTCTGCGGACCGCCGCCGGGGAAGGTGGCGGTCAGGTACGCCTGGACGTGCCCGACGTAGAAGGTGCCGAACGCGTAGTCGCGGATGTTGGCCGGCAGGTTGGTGTCGCGCCCCACGCCGGGATCGAGCGGGGCGATGTTGGCCTTGTGCTGGTAGACGGTGTCGAGCCCGACGTGGATCGCGTCGTAGGCGCCCTTGCCGCCGGTGAGCATCGTGTTGGCGACGGCGTCGCTCTCCACCTCGGAGACGACCTTGACGCCGGTCTGCTTGGTGAAGTCGTCGAAGTAGGCGGCGTAGCGCGCCTTGTTGGTGGGGCCGCCGAAGTCGGCCCAGACGATCTTTCCGCTCAGGCCGCCCGGGGACTCGCCGGAGCCGGCCGAGTCTGCGGAGTCCGAGGACGAACATCCGCTCACGGCGAGTGCCAGTGCCACCCCGGCGATGAGCGCCGGGCGGATTCTCAGGAGTACACGCAAGACTTCCTCCACGTGGTGTCGTGTGCCTCGTTCGGCAACCGAGCCGATGTCGCCTCCGTGTGGATACATTCAATCGGAGATTGGATCCTGATTTCAAGATATGCATCCACACAATCGCGTCTCGGTCTCGTTACACGGTTGTGTCCAGCACCGGCAGGCCCGCGACGAAGCGGTCCAGAACGTTGCCGAGCAGCCGCGACACCTCGGTCCGGCCACCGAGGTCGTAGAGGGCGCCGGCGAACGCGATCGACCCGGTCGAGAAGACCGCTCCCCCGCCTTCGCGGGGCACGAGCAGGAGGTCGGCGTGGACCCTGGGGTTGCGGGCCCCGCCGAGCACCCGGCTCGTCATGTTGAAGTTCTCCCGCGCCTCGAGCATGTCGTCGCCGTGCCCGACCGAGGTGGCCAGCACCACGGCGTCCGGCGACGTGCCGAGCAGCGGGGCGGCGGAGTCGATCTCCAGCCCGGCCGCACCGCCCGCGACGCCGTATGCGCCGAAGTGCTCCCCGGTGATGCCCGCGAACACCCAGGCGACCGAGGGGTCCGTGCTCACCCGCCGGTAGCCGGCGGACGAGCCCGGGTTGCCGGCGGCCACGAACCCGACCCCGAAGGTCTTCTGCGGCGCGCGGCCGGTGAACCGCCAGATCCCGCCCTGGCGGCCGGTGAAGCCGAGGTGGTACTCCCCCGGCTCGGCCGACCACGCCTGCGTCCCGCCCCAGCGGCGGATCTCGATCACCTGGTCGTCGGTGGGGTCGTAGGCGGTGACCCAGTACATGCCGTTGCCGCCGGTGTAGACCAGCCGGCCGCCGGCCGCCACGTACCGCTCGTAGGCGTCCAGGATCTCCAGGCTGGGGTACTCCGGGTGGGTCCCGGTCAGCACGGTGCGGTACCGCGCCAGCAGGCCCGCGCCCTCGGCGTGCAGGTCGTGGTCGGTGACGACGTCGACGTCCCGGCCGGTCCGGTCGAGCCAGTCGACGAGCTGCATGTCGCCGGTGAACTGCCACACCGGCGCGTTGTGGTCGTAGACGCGCTCGCGCATGGTCAGCAGCGGCCGGCGCCAGCTGGAGTAGCACACGCCCGAGCCGTCCGCGTGCGTCTCGTAGAGCGAGTACCCCAGCTCTCGACGCGCGTCGCGGAACCGCTCGAAGTCGTCCAGCGTCGGCACCATCTGGCTCCAGATCTGCGTCCGCGGGCTGTCCACGCCGACGTGGTCGTTGCCGTAGGCGAGGTAGCTGTTGGTGGGCAGGACGAGCAGCAGCGGCGCGGTCGCCGTGCCCTCGGGCGGCGCGACGAGGACCGGGACGGTGTCGTGGGCGCCGTCGCTGTCGGTCAGCTCCAGGGCGTAGACGCCGCTGCGCAGGTCCGCGGGGAGCGGCACCGCACCCTGGAACCGCCAGCCGCAGTCGGTCATGTCGTCGCGGTGGAAGTGCACCGCGGCGTACTGCCGGGGCGAGAAGCGGAAGTCGGCGACGTCCCCGGTCCAGCCCGAGGAGCGCACGGCGCGCTGCGGGTGGTTCACGGCGGTGCCGTGCAGCCCTCGCGGGCCGGCGTCGCCCACGAGGGCGGTGCGGGCGATCCCGGTTTCGCCGATCGCCGCCGCCAGGTCCCAATGGGCCAGCAGCGCCGGGTGCCGGGCCAGTTCGTCCCGCGATCCGGCGGCCGTGGCGTCGGCGACCGCGACCGGGCTCTCGATCCGGCCGTCGTACGGGCGAACCGGCGCGCCCCGCGGGTCGGTCCCGGCGCAGGCCCAGTGGAGCGGCCCCGACCCTGGGACCGGCGCGCCCGGCAGGGCCGCCCGCGACGTTGCGGGGGGCTCCGGCCGGCGTACCACGTGATTGGCCTCGAACGTGCCGGCCGGCGCGACGGTCAGCGCCAGCTCGCCCCCGGCCGCACCGCCGATCACCGCGGTCACCTCGTACCAGCAGCCGGCCTGCGGCACGGGGCCGACCACCTCGGCCGGGCCGGCGGCGGTGGCCACGCGCAGCGTGAACCGGCCCCCGGCGTCGAGCCCGACCGCCCAGCCCGAGCCCTCCTCCGGGCGGCCGTGGGCGAGCAGTTCCTGGGCGTCGGCCCCGGGCCGGGTGGGCATCGCCGCGAGCGCCACCACGAGCCCCGCCGCCCCGGCCCCGGGCAGGTCGTCGACCCGCACGTAGGAGCCGGTGACGGTCCGCTGGTCGATCCCGTCGCCGGTGATCGCCGCGACGCCGCCGACCCGCTCCTGGCGCCGCTCGACGCCGGCCGACGGGATCGCCAGCGCCCGCAGGCGGACCAGCTCGGCGCGCCACCCGGCGGCGGTGGTGCTGACCGCCAGGCGCACCGTGTCGCCGGGGCGGTACGAGACGCGGTCGGTGTAGCCCATCACCCCGCGCACCGCGGGTAGCGCGCTCACCAGCTCACGCCGTAGTCGCGCAGCCGGTGGAGCAGGACGGCGTGCTCCGCGTCGTCGCGGGTGGCGTGCCGCCGCTCGTCGCGCAGCCGCGGGGCCGCGCCGCGCACCGGCGCCCGCACGCCGACCGCGAACCCCTCCGGCGTGCTGACGATGAGGTAGCGCGGCTTGTCCGGGTCGGGGTTGCGGCGCACGAAGTCCATGACCTCGACCAGGTCCCGCGAGCAGGGGCCGGACGGGCGCGCCGCCTCCGCCACCAGTTCCGCTGTCACCAGCCGCTTGAGCCGGTTGTCCAGGATCCATGCGTCCTGCGGCGACAGGGCCATCGTTCTCCTCCGCGTCGGTGGGTCAGAACATGCCGAAGTACTCCCGCTGCTCCCAGTCCGAGACGTGCAGCAGGTAGCGCTCGAACTCGGTCCGCTTCACATGGGCGTACCAGGCGACGACGACGTCACCGAGGGCCCCGCGGAAGACCTCGTCGGCCTCCAGCGCCGCGACCGCCTCCCCGAGCGAGCGGGGCAGCCGGGGCGCCGACTCGTCGTACGGGCTGGTCGTGGGCGGGCGCAGCTCCATGCGGCGGGCGATGCCGTCCAGGCCGCTGACCACCTGGGCGGCAATGTACAGGTAGGGGTTGGCGGCGGGCTCGCCGGAACGGTTTTCCAGCCGGGTGGCGGGGTCGCCGGGGCCACCGACGGCGCGCACCATGGCGCCCTTGTTGTCCACGCCCCAGGCGATGCGGTCCGGGGCGAGCGAGTACGGCTGGTAGCGCTTGTAGCCGTTCACGGTCGGCGTCGTGAAGGCCGCCGCGGCGGCGGCGTGGCGCAGGATCCCCTCCAGGTAGGAGCGGCCGGTGACCGAGAGCGGCTCGGTGTCCCCGGCGTCGGGCACGAAGGCCGCGCGGCCGGTGTGCAGGTTGGTGAGCGACTGGTGCAGGTGCCAGCCGGTGGACGCGGTCTCGGCGCCCTGGGGCCGGGACATGAAGGTGGCGTGAAAGCCGTGGCGGCGGGCGATCTGCCGGACGGCGGTGCGGCACACCACCACCGCGTCCGCCGTCGTCGCCGCGTCGGCCGCCTCCATCGTGAGCTCGAGCTGGCTCGGCCCGAACTCCAGCTCGATCGAGCGCAGCGGCAGGTCGAGCGAGGTCAGCCCGGTGTAGATCGCCTGCACCAGCTCGTCGAGGCCGTCGAGCGTCTCCTCGTGCAGCAGCTGGGAGCCCGCCGTGGTCGGCCCGGCGGCGGCCGCGGTGCCCGGGGCGCCGGGCCGGCCGACCCGGGCCGGGGCGAACCCCTCGTCGAGGGCGCGGAAGACGTGGAACTCCAGCTCCGCGCCGACGGTCATCCGGTACCCGCGCTCGGCGAGGGCGCCGAGCTGGCCGCGCAGCAGGCTCCGCGTGCAGAAGGGCACCGCCGCGCCGTCCGGGAACCGCACGTCGCACAGCACCCAGCCGGTGCGGCTCGCCCACGGTACGACCCGGAAGGAGGACGGGTCCGGGACGAGCACGATGTCGCCGGCCCCGGCGAACCCGGCCACGCCGACCCCCGTGTCGGCGGCGAACACCGGGTAGACCGACCGGCCCGAGGTGTCCTTGAGCAGCAGCGAGCTCGGCGCGGTGATGCCCGACCGCATGGCCGCGGCGAGCGCGGCGCGGGTGACGGTCTTGCCGCGGACGATCCCGTGCTGGTCGGCGAAGCCGAAGCGGACCATCTCGATGCCCAGCTCGTCGATCACCCGTCGCATCTGCGCCGCGGCGGCGTACTGCGCCTCGGTCCACAGGTTGTGCCGGTCGATGAAGCCCCCGCGGTCCGCGGCCAGCATCGGGCGGGCGCTCGCCCCGCCGCCGCCCTCGGCGACGTTGCGCTCGTCGACGTTACGCATCGGCCACCTCCGGCTGCGGCCGGTACCACGGCGAGGTGCGGCGGCGCTCCGCCTCGTGCTCCAGCCAGCGCTCCTGCCACCCCTCGCTGGGCGAGACCAGGTCGACCGCCCGGGGACCCACGAACCGGGCCGCCTCCACCTCGTCGAGCGGGTGCGCGGGCAGCGTGCCGCCGGCCTGGAACGCGTCGATCGCGCGCAGGAGCAGGCGGCGGTTGGCGGTCACGGCGCGGTCGGAGGTGCCGAGCCGCTCCATGGTGCGGTCCTGGATGCGGCCCATGCTCTCCACCGCCCACTGGTCGTGGACGTTGATGTCCAGTCCCATGCCGGTGTACGTGAGATCGCGCTGCTCGGCCGGGTCGAAGCCCCAGTTGTTGCCGCGGTTGCGCAGCGGCCGGTAGTCGGGCAGCGAGACGCCCTCGAGCCGCTGGCGCAGCAGCGTCTCCTTGTCGGTCTTCTCGGCGAAGTCGTAGAAGATCATGTACCAGTAGTGGTGCTCGTCGTCGATCGGGACGTGCCACTGGGTGAAGACCTTGCTGTTGCCGAACGGCACCACGAAGGCGTTGGGGAACAGCAGGTTGGTCACCCGCACGTGCCTGACGTCCTCGGTGAGCCGGCGGACCGCGAACACGCGCAGCCCGTGCTCGGCGCTCTCCACCTCGATGTCGGGGCGGTAGTGGTCGCCGACGAGCTTCGACAGCTTCGTGCCGGTCCCCGCCACCTCCTCGCTGAACTGCTGGCCGTAGACCTCGCGCGGGTCCTCGCCGACGAAGCGGTGCAGGAAGGAGACGTGGCTCGGGTCGATGCCGCCCTCCAGGCCCTGCAGCCAGTTGCACTCCCACAGCCCCTTGAAGGCGAAGGTGTACTCCTCCGGCGCGGTGAAGCAGTCGTACGCCGGGAACGGCGGCGGCTCGCCCGCACCCATGTAGGTGAAGATGATGCCGTTGCGCTCCACGCACGGGTAGTTGGCGAGCCGGATCTTGTCCAGGAACTGGCTGTGCGGCGGCTCGGCGGGCTGCTCGACGCAGCGCCCGTCGGCGTTGTAGAGCCAGCCGTGGTACAGGCAGCGCAGCCCGCCGTCCTCCAGCCGGCCGTAGGAGAGGTCGACGCCCCGGTGGGCGCAGAAGCGGCTGATCAGGCCCCATCCGCCGGCGCGCGCGAAGAGCACCAGTTCCTCGCCGAACAGCCGGATCGCCTTGACCGGGCGATCGGCCGGCATCTCCGAGACCAGCGCGGCCGGCTGCCAGTAGGCGCGCATCAGGCCCCCGAGCGGGGTGCCGGGCCCGGTCTGCGTGAGCTTGTCGTTGTCGGCTTGTCGCAGCACTAGTACCTCCGCGGTGGTGAATGAGGTGTCACAGGTCCAGGACCAGCCGATCGCCGGCGGCGCGGGAGACGCACGGCATCATGCAGTCGCCGGCCGCCCGCTCCTGGGGCGTGAGGACGTGGTCGCGATGGTCGACGGCGCCGGAGAGCACGCGCGTCTCGCAGCTGCCGCAGATGCCCTCGTGGCAGTCGCTGAGGATCTCGGCGCCGGCCTCCGTGAGGACGTCCAGCGCGGAGCGGCCGGCCGGGACCCGTACCTCGATGCCGCTGCGCTCGAGCCGGACGGTGAACGCGCCCCGCTCGCCCTGGTCCGCGCCGGCCGGGGCGGCGAAGTGCTCGGTGCGCAGCCGGTCCTCGCGGCCGGCCGCCGCCATCGCCGCCCGGAGCCCGTCCAGCAGCCGCTGCGGGCCGCAGGCGTAGACGAGCCCGCCGGGCGGCAGCCCGTCGACGAGGCCGTCGAGCGGCGGCGCGGACCCCTCGGGCGACGGGTGGACGCGAACCCGGCCGCCGTACGGCGCGAGCTCGCCGAGGAAGGCCATGCGCTGCCGCGCCCGGCCGAAGTAGTGCAGCCGCCAGGCGACGCCACGGGCCCGCGCCTGGGCCAGCATCGGCAGCAGCGGGGTGATGCCGATGCCGCCGGCGACGAAGAGGTACTCCGGCGCCGGTTCGAGCGCGAAGTGGTTGCGCGGGCCGCCGAGCCGGACCCGGTCGCCCGGGCGCAGCCGGTCGTGGACCCACGCCGAGCCGCCGCGCCCGGCCTGCTCGCGCAGGACCGCGATCCGCAGGACCGTCGCACCGGGGTCGCCGCACAGCGAGTACTGCCGGGTCGTGCCGTCGCCGACCACCAGGTCGACGTGGGCCCCGGGGGTCCACGCCGGGACCGCGCGGCCGTCCTCGGGGGCCAGCTCGACCGACATGACGTCATCGGCCTCCAGCCGGAGCGCCCGGACGACGAAAGGCAGTTGCGCGGCCACGGTCCTCCTCTCGGTTGTATCCAATCTTAGCAACTTCGTATCCGTAAGGGAAGCAAACACACCCATGCTCGCCCGAAGTGGGTCCATGATTCTGGGTTCTGATACGCTTGTGTATCTACGCGGGCGTGTTCAGCGCTCCGGGTGCAGGTGACACTCCCGACGCACTCGATCAGCCGCGGCACCACCCGACCCGCATGATCGACACGAGGAGAGTGGCCGCTTGACAGCCGAGTCCGAAGCGTTGGCGGCGGCGCGCAAGACGGGCGCGGCCCTCGTCGACGATCTCGCCGAGCGGATTCGCAACCGCATCATGACCGGCGAGATCCCCATCGGAGCTCAGCTGCGCCAGGCGGAGCTGGCCAACGACTTCGGCGTCTCCCGGACGCCGGTGCGCGAGGCGCTCCGCCAGCTGCAGACCAGCGGCCTGATCGAGGTGCTGCCCAACCGGGGTGCCGTGGTCAGCGTGCCGGCGCCGTGGGACGTCCGCGAGGCGTACGAGGTCCGGGCGGAGCTCGAGGCCCTGGCCGCCGCCCGCGCGGTGCGGCGCATCACCCGCGACGAGGTCGAGCGGCTGCGCGCGGCGAACCAGGAGATGTACGACTACTCGTCGGCCCGCAGCAACGGCGCCGCGCCCGACGAGCCCGACCACCGCCGCAACAACGACCTCTTCCACACGCTGATCGCGAGCATCGCCGGCAACGCGCGGCTGGCCAAGGCGATCAACGACATCAACGAGACCTTCCCCCGCAACGTGTCGGCGCAGCTGGTCGTCAGCGACAGCCGCCATCGCGACGAGAACTTCCGCGAGCACGAGCGGATCCTGCAGGCGCTCGCCGACGGCGACGCCGAGCGAGCCGCCGAGGAGATGCGCCAGCACGTCATCAAGGCCGGCGAGCAGCTGGCCCGGTGGTACGAGCTGCGCTCGTCGACCGTCTTCCGCGGATAGCTTTGGATACAATCTAGACAGCTTCGCATCCAGCACGATAGTCTCGGTATCCATGACGGTCACGAACGTCCCCACCAAGGTCACCGGACTCGAGGAGAAGCCCCTCGCACCGCCGAGCGCACAGCCCCTGAGCGGCGAGATCCTGGTGCGCAGCCGGGTCGACTTCACCAACGAGGCGCGCACCGTCATCTCCGGCGTGTGGGAGAGCGAGCCGGGCACGTCACGGTGGGAGTTCCTCACCCGCGGCGAGATCATCCACGTGGTCACTGGGCGGATGACCGTCCAGCGCGACGGCGAGGAGCCCGCGGAGGTGACCGCGGGCACCACGGCGTACTTCCCGATCGGCTGGTGCGGCACGTGGACGATCCACGAGACGCTGCGCAAGGTCTACGTGGTCTTCAAGTCATGACGCCGCCGCGCCTCGCACCGCCCGCCGTCGTGGGCAACGCCGTGCTCATCGTGATCGACATCCAGGGCGGCCCGGTGCCCGACGAGGAGTCGCGCTCCGAGATCGCCCAGATGGGCGGCCGCCGGGAGCGCGCGGACCGGGTCGAGCGGCTCATCGACGCCTGCCGCGAGCACGGCGTGCCCGTCGTGTTCATCCAGGAGGTCCACAAGCCGGGCCTGGTCGACATCGGCCGCGAGCTCGACGGTGCCGAGGGGCCGCACTGCGTGGAGGGCTGGCCCGAGACCGAGCTGGCGCCGTGGGTGCGGCCGCGCCCGGAGGAGTTCCTCATCCGCAAGCGGCGCTACTCGGCGTTCTTCGGCACCGAGCTGGAGATCGTGCTCAAGGCGTACAAGGCCGGGACGGTCCTGCTCATCGGCGGGCTGACCGACGTCTGCGTCCACTACACGGCCGTCGACGCCCACCAGCACGACTACCGCGTCCGGGTGCTGACCGACTGTGTCGGCGGCTCCTCGCGCGAGGCCCACGACGCCGCGCTGCGGGCCGTCGAGTACCTGCAGCGCGACGCCCTGGTCACCAGCGACCAGGTCTTCGCCTGGCTCGCCGCGGGCAAGCCCGCAGCCGGCTGAACCAACCGGCTGAGCCGCCGGCTCACCGGCCGAACATGGCCCGGCGGGGATTCTCCGTGGTCATCATCGCCAGTACCTCCGGCTCGATGCCGGCCGCGACCGCGTGCTCGGCGAACTCCTCGAACAGGAAGCACATCCCCGGCCCGCCGAGCTCGGCCTGGTGCGAGCGCTGGCTGACGTCCTGTGCGAGCAGGATCTTCCCGGCGAAGCCGCGGTCGACGAGGTACTTCAGGTACTCGACCCGCCGCCGCAGCTCCGGGACGACCAGCGTGCCGCCCACCTTGCAGGCCATCATGCAGTCGTACTGCACGTAGACCCCGCGGTTGAGCAGGTCGACCGAGTACTGCACGTGCTTGACCGTGTCCGCGTGCCCGATCACGATCCGCTCCGGGTCGACGCCCTCCGCGGTGAGGATGTCGATCTGCGCCTCGCCGGTGGGGAACGTGGGCGCGTGGGTGCTCACCAGCACCCCGGTCTCCGCCGCCGCCCGGCCGGTCGCCCGGAACGAGCGCTCCTCGTTGGCGGTGATCTTCGGCTTGTCCGAGGCGATCTCGCCGAGGAAGCCGGCCCGCACGCCCGTGCCGGGGATCTCATCGACCAGGTCCGCGATGAGGTAGTCGGCGATCTGGTTGGTGCTGTTGCGCTCCCACCAGCCCTGGTTGAAGTACGCCTCGAAGTAGTGCCCCGTGCCCAGCACGACGTTGACGCCGGTCAGCTCGGCCATCGCCTTGGTGGCCAGGACGTTGGCGACCGAGCGCGAGCCGGTGCGCGGGTTCTGCACCTGGTGCGCCGGGTCCCGGTCGTAGTAGACGGGCGCCGCGTAGTCGCTGAGCTCTCCGTTGGTGACGTCCCACAGCGTCTTCCCGCCGCGCTCGGCGAAGCGCCGGATGTCGCGCTCGCGCTCGTCCCACACCGTCATGTAGCCGTCACGCGGCTCGGTGGGGGTCATGTTGATGAAGACGTGCTCGTGGGTGAGGGTCAGCCCGAAGTCCTCGGGACCGAGCGGACCGGTGACCGACCACACCTGATCCATGCGTGCTCCTCCTGGGGGTTCTACCAGCAGCGGGAACTACCGCGCGGTCTAGTGGCAGCAGGCGTCGCCGTGACCGGCGGCGTGGCCGCGCGGTGCCGGCAGGTCCAGCGAGGGGTTGCGGTCGAAGAAGCCGTCCGGCTCCAGCCGCATGCCGATCCGGTGCACCGACATGATCGGCCACTCCTCGGGGCGGGGGTCGTGGTGCACGCCGACGACCGGCCACAGCACGAGCTCGGCCCCGTCGAGCGAGCGGTCGGCCCGCTGCCAGGCGGTGACGCCGTCCTCGCCCAGCGGCGCCTGGTTGGGGTACTCCCCGGCGATGAACCGCTCGGCCGGGTCGTACGGCGTGGCCCACAGCTGCCGGGACACGAACGGCGCCTTCCGCGCGGCGATGCTGCCGGGCCGCACGAGCAGTCGGGCGGTGTTCGGCAGGGTGAGCCGGTAGCCGGTACGGTCGCCGAAGCGGTTGGTCCGGGCGTCGCTCTCGACCAGCCAGTGCACCGCCCGCGCCGGGTCGGTGGACCGGGCCGCCCAGGACTCGGCGGTGATGGCGGTGCGCACCATCCGGCAGGCGTTGCCGTAGGGGTTGAGCTCCTCGTCCTCCTCGACCTCGGCGTGGATCTCGTAGAGCCGGTTGACCGGGCCGTCGACGCCCATGTCGAGCCGCAGGCCGAAGTAGTGCTGATGGTTGGGGGCCTGCACGTTGGGGGCGACCATCCGGCCGAAGCGCGGCTCCTGCCCGTCGGCGATACCGGAGACTGACAGGATGCCGGTCAGCTTGATCTCCAGGTCGATCATGCCGTCCTGGTAGAAGGACCAGTAGAAGCCGTAGTCGTAGTTGGCGACGGTGGCGAAGCTGGAGATCACCAGACGGCGGCTGCGGCGCACGTCGGCCTCGCCGGTGCGGGTGTTGACGTGCTTCCACAGCACGGAGAAGTCCTCTTCGTGCAGGCAGATCGCGTTGCCGATGGTGCGCGGCTCGCCGTGGCCGTTGACCACGGCGGCGTCGAAGTACCGGATCTCGCCGAGGCAGTCGCAGCCCAGCTCCAGCGAGGCGGTGAGCGGGCCGGCGCCGTACTCGCCCCAGTCGAAGAAGTTCTTGCGGTACGCCGTCGGGTCGCTGTCCAGGTAGGGGACGTACATCTCGTTGACCGCGGCGCGGCGCAGGACCGGCCGCGGCTCGTCGCCGTCGTGGTAGACGACGTCGTGCAGGACCAGGCCCTCGCGGTGGGTGAAGCCGACCCGGAACGACCAGTTCTGCCAGGTGACGAGGTGGCCGTCGATGGTGAAACCCGGCCCCTCGGGCTGCACGATCTCCAGCGGCGCGACGTAACGGTCCGGCCCCCAGCTGCCGGAGCGGTAGTTGCCCGCCTCCTTGGCCACCGGGATGACGCCGTGGTCCTCGATCCGCAGCACCTGGAGGGTCTCCAGGTCGACGATCGGGACCAGCCCGGCCACCGGGCGGGCGTAGCCGTTGTCGTCCGCGCTCTCCCGATGCCAGACGGTGCCCCAGGACAGCCGGCGGCCGTCGAGGTCGGCGGGCTCGAAGCCGGTGATCGACTCGGGGTCGACCCAGACCAGCGAGGCGTCGGTGATGCCGCGCTCGGCGAGCGCCGCCCGGAACGCGGGGTCGTCCCGGCACGCCTGGGCGACCATCCGCGCCTCCTCGCTGGAGACGCCGGGGCGACGGGGGTCGACGGGGGTCCACGATTCGATCGACGCCGGCCGGTCGGTGCCCGGCGCCCAGGCGCCGACCTCCCAGGCGGCGTGGGCGTCGGGGTTCATCACCACGAGGCGGACCGGCCGGCCCTGACCCGGCGCGAGCGTGCGGGCCCGGTCCTCCTCGACCGCGATCCCCCAGAAGCGCGGCCGGGCACCGATCCGGGAGTCGGCGCGGACCAGGGCGACCACCTCCGCGATCTCGGGCTCGGTGAGCGGGGCGGTCCAGTGCGCTGTGGTTGTCATGGGAACTCTCCTCGGTGCGGTGTGCGGGGCGCCGTCACGCGTCGAACCGGCGGTCGACGCCGACGAAGTCCAGGTCGCGGCGGTCGTCACCGCCGCACAGGTCGGCGACGGCGGCGCCGATCGCCGGGCCGAACTTGAAGCCGTGCCCCGAGCAGGCGGCGGCGACGATTACCTGCGGCGCCCACGGCAGCCGGCCGAGCACGAAGCGCCGGTCCGCGGTCATCGTGTACAGGCAGGAGGCGGCCTCGACCACGTCGTGCCGCGGGTCGGTCCCGGCACCCGGGACGTAGTCCGCCATGAGCCGGCACAGCTCGGCGATCTCGGCCGGGGCGGGCGGCGCCGGCGGCCGCTCGGGGTCCCAGACCTCGCCGGCGTCGATGCCGGCCTTGAAGCCGTTGCCGGCGGCGTCGGGGATCCCGAAGACGAGGCCCTCCGCCCGCTCGACGGAGAAGGCGCCGAGCCCGGGCGGCCGGGCGGCCGCCTGGCCGGGGCGCACCGTGACCGTCACGATCCGCCAGACCTCGAACAGCCCGGCCAGGCGGGGGACGGCCCGGCCGACCCAGGCTCCGGTGGCCAGCACCAGCGAACGGGCGCGGATCCGGCGCGCCGAGGTCTCGACGAGGCAGCCGCCGGCAGTGGCCTCCCAGTCCAGTATCCGCTCCCCGAAGGCCAGCTCGGCGCCGGCCGCGCGGGCGCCGGCCCGCGCCACCGCCAGGGCCGACCCGGCCTCCACGACGCCGGCGGACGGGTCGAACACGGCACGGTACCCGTCCGGCACGGCGAAGGAGGGCATGAGCTCCCGCAGCCGCTCGCGGTCCTCGACGAGCTCGCACCCGGGCCCCTGCAGCCGTGCGGCGCCGCGGTGGGCGTAGAGGCCGCCGGTGCGGTGGATCAGGGTCACCCCGCTGTCCCGCTCCCAGCGCTCCCAGCCGGCGAACGCGCGGTCGACGAGGTCATTCCACGCCGGGTTCGGGTAGGCCCGCCGGATCATCCGGGTGCGGCCATGCGACGAGCCGCGGTGGTGGTCCTCGGCGAACTGGTCGATCCCGACGACGCCGGACCCGCGCCGGGCGATCTCGTAGGCCGCCGCCGAGCCGTGGATGCCGAGCCCGACGACGAGGACGTCGGCCTCGGCGGCCGGTCGGCTCATCGCTGCACCGCGCCGCGGGCGATCTCGGCGACGGCGTCCAGCAACGCGGCGACGTCGCTGTCGTCGTTGTAGACGTGCACCGAGGCCCGCACGACGGAGGGCACGCCGCGCCAGCCGAGGTCCCACTGGCCGTGGCTGGCCGGGACCGACACGGTACGGACGTCGCGCTTGGCGAGCCGCCGGCTGACGGCCTCTGCCTCGAGCCCGTCGACGGTGAACGTGACGATGCCCGAGGCGCTGGAGGCGGGGTCCCGCACGGTCACCCCGCCGATCGCGGCCAGGCCCTGGCGCAGGACGTTCGCGGTCGAGGCCAGGTAGGCCCCGGTGACGTCGATGCCGCGCTCGAGCAGCTGGTGCAGGGCCGTGCGCAGGCCGAGGCGGCCGGCCACCGAGGACTCCCACGTCTCCAGCCGGCGGGCCGTCGGTGACAGGCTCCACTCGCGGGCGCCGGTCCACACGGCGCCGCGCACGTCGGGCGCGACGGGCACGAGCCGCTCCAGGAAGGCGCCGCGGACGTAGGCGAAGCCGGTGCCGCGGGGCGCCCGCAGGAACTTGCGTCCCGTCGTCACCAGCGCGTCACAGCCGATCTCGCCGACGTCGACCCGCAGCTGCCCGACGGACTGGGTCGCGTCGAGCAGGTAGGCCGCGCCGGAGCGGCGGGTGAGGGCGCCGATCTCGCGGACCGGCTCGACCAGCCCCGACGAGGTGGGCACGTGGGCGACGCAGACGACGTCGCGCGGTCCGCCGGTCAGCAGCCGCTCCAGGCGCTCGAGGTCGACCGCGCCATCGGCACCGCTGGGTATGACGACCAGCTCGGCGCCGGTGTCGGCGGCGAGGCTGAGCAGGTGCAGGGCGTGGCTGACGTACGTCGAGCGGCTGACGAGCAGCCGGCTCGACCCGTTCAGGCGCAGCGCGTCGACGATGACGCGCAGCCCGGTGGTCGCGCTGTCGGCCAGGGCGATCTCCTCGGGCGCGGCGCACACGACGCGCGCGGCGGCGGCGTAGAGCTCCTCGATGCGCCCGGCGACCGCGGCGGCGGCCTCGTAGCCGCCCTCGTGCTCCTCGCGCCGGAGGTGGGCGACGACCTCGTCGACCACGGCGACCGGGGGCAGCGCGGCGCCGGCGGCGTTGAGGTGATGGGCGCTGCGCACGCCGACCGTCTGGGCCCGCTCCCGCGCGACGTCCACGGTCCCGGCCCGGTCGCCGAGCTGGCCGACGCCCGCGGGGTCAGCGTTCACCGAGAGCTCCACCGTCGACTGCTCCCCTGCCCATAAGTGTGGATCCAAACTTACTCGATCTGGATCCACTATACGTCTGATCTATGACCGGCACCAGTCCGTGGATACCATCTTCATCACAGTGGATCCCAAACTTCAGAGACTGACGACGACGGCCTTCGGCTCCAGATAGCCGTGCAGGGCGTCGTCGCCGAGGTCGCGGCCGAGTCCCGACGCACCGCGCCCGCCGAAGGACAGCGCCGGGTCGAACACGTTGTAGGTGTTGACCCACACGGTCCCGACCGCGAGCCGGGCCGCGACCCGGTGCGCCCGGCCCAGGTCGGTGGTCCAGACCCCGGCCGCCAGCCCGTACGCCGAGTCGTTGGCGATGCGCACCGCGTCGTCCTCGTCCTCGAAGGCGATGACGCCGACGACGGGGCCGAAGATCTCCTCCCGGGCGATGACCATGTCGTTGGTGACGCCGGCGAACACGGTGGGCTCCACGTAGAAGCCGGGGCCGTCCGGCGCCCCGCCGCCGAGGATCACCTCCGCGCCCTCGGCGCGCCCCTGCTCGATGTAGCCGAGGACCTGAGCGCGCTGCTCGGCCGAGACCAGCGGCCCGACCGAGACGCCCCCGGCCAGCCCGTCGCCGACCCGCACCTGCGCGGCCGCCCGCGCGAAGCGCTGCGCGAACTCGCCGAGGACGGAGCGCTGGACCAGCAGGCGGCTGCCGGCGGTACACATCTGCCCCGAGTGGCCGAACGAGGCCCGCAGCGCGGTCGTGACGGCCGCGTCCAGGTCGGCGTCGGCGAAGACGATGTTGGCGCTCTTGCCCCCCAGTTCGAGGGTGACCCGCGCGAACCGCTGCGCGGCCGACGCGCCGACCAGCCGGCCGACCGCGGTGCTGCCGGTGAAGGACACCTTGTCGACGCCCGGGTGCTCGACCAGGGCGGCGCCGACCCGGCCGTCGCCGGTCAGGACGTTGAACACGCCGTCCGGGACGCCGGCCGCGGCGACCAGCTCGGCCAGGCGCAGCATCGTCAGCGGCGTCTGCTCGGCGGGCTTGACGACCACCGAGCAGCCGGCCGCCAGCGCCGGAGCGATCTTGAAGGCGCCGGTCATGATGGGGAAGTTCCACGGCAGGATGAGCGCGGCCACGCCCACCGGCTCCAGGACGGTGTAGACGTGGTGCGCGCCGGAGTCGATCGGGACGGTGGTGCCCAGCAGCCGGCTCGGGGCGCCGGCGAAGTGCCGGAAGGTGCGCGCGGCGGTGGCCACGTCGGCGCGGGAGCGCTCGATCGGCTTGCCGTTGTCGCGCGTCTCCAGGATCGCCAGGTCCTCCAGCTCCGCCTCGATCAGGTCGGCGATCCGGCTCAGGATCCGGGTCCGCTCCAGCGGCGGCAGGCCGGTCCAGCGCCGCTCGTCCAGGCTCCGCCGGGCCGCTGCGACGGCCGCGTCGACGTCGGCCGGGGTGGCCTGGACCGCCCGGGTGAGCACCTCCTCGGTGGCGGGGTCGACGACCTCGAACAGGTCGTCGCCGGACCGCCAGGCGCCGTCGACGAAGAGGGCCTGGGCGGTGGGCAGGACGGGCAGTTCGGCACGCATTGCAGTGCTCCTTGACAGGTACGGCGGATTCACAGGTACGGCCGATTCACGGGTACAGCGGATTCATCGGTCCAGCAGGCGCAGCGGCTCGGTGGTCAGCATGGCCTCCAGCCGGTCCGGGTCGACGCCGCGGCGCAGCAGCTCCGGCAGGACCCGGGTGGTGAGGTGGTCGTAGCCCTCGCCGCCGTAGTGGCGCAGCTGGGCCTTCATCCAGACCGAGCCGCCGAGCACCCAGCGGCCGTCGGGCCGCGCGGCGAGGAACGCCTCGAAGAAGTCCAGCCGCTGCCCGTCGGAGGGGTTGCGCATCCGCCCGACGTGCTGCAGCTCGGTGCCGAAGCACATCTCGAGGGTGGCCCCGGCGTCGATCAGGTCGTGCCAGTAGGCGGCGTCGAGGTACTCGTCGGCGTTGGTGAACAGGATCCGGTCGGCCGGCAGCCCGGCGGCGACCATCTCGGCCACCACCTCCACCCCGGCCCGCGCCTCGCCGTCGAGCCGGACGCTGACGCCGGCGCCGGCCCGGGCCGCCGCGGCCGCCGCCGCCCGCAGCCGGGCCCGCTCGACGGCCGGGACCTCGCCCGTGGTGCCCATGATCCCGAGCAGGGCGGCCCGGTAGCCGGTACCGGGGATCCGGTCCGTCAGCGCACCGAGGAGGTGGTCGTACAGGCCGTCCTCGTCGAGGTCCCGCGCCCATCCGGGCAGGGTCGGGGTCACGTACAGGCCGTACGCCGCGGCGACGTGCACGCCCGCGGCCGCGGAGATCGCCGGCAGGGCCGGATGGTCGGGGCCCAGGCCGACGCTGGTGTCCTCGACGACCAGGTCGACGCCGCCGGCGGCGCGCCGCAGCTCGGCGGCGGCGAGCCGCGGATCGTCGAGGCGCAGGTTGTCGGCCAGGGCCAGGGCGTTCCAGCGCAGGAAGCCGAGGTTGGCGGTCGTCACGCGCTCGTCGGCGGGTGCCGGCTCCAGGCCGCCGCGGCCGAGGCCGCCGGCGTCGCTGAGCAGGTGCTGGTGCATGTTGACGCGGCCCAGCCCGGCCGCCTCGACCGGGCCGAGGACGGTCTCGATCATCGCCGCCGCCCGGGCGCCACCGTGGCCATCAGGCCGCCACGCCGAGCAGCGGCTCGGCGTCGCTCGCCCGGATGACGTGGACGCGGTGCGGCGCCGCGCAGCCCAGCGTCGCCTCGCTGCCGGGCACCAGGGCGCCGACCTCGGCGTGCGGCGGCAGCGAGCAGACCACGACCTGGCCCTCGGGGGTGGCCAGCTCGAGCCGGAACCGGCTGCCCTGGAAGCTGAGCAGCCGGACCACGCCGCGGATGCTCCAGCGGTCGGCGGGGTGCGCGGCGTCGAGGATGACCAGGTCCTCGGGGCGGATGACCGCGGTGCCGCTGGCCGGCCCGCCCGCGCCGGCCGGGAGCGGCCCGCGGTGGTCGGCGGGGAAGAGGTTGGCCTCGCCGAGGAAGCTCGCGACGTACTCGTTCACCGGCCGGCGGTACAGGTTCTCCGGGGAGTCGACCTGGATCAGGCGGCCGTGCTGCATGATCGCGACGCGGTCCGACATCGTCATCGCCTCGGCCTGGTCGTGGGTGACCGCGACGGTGGTGATGCCGACCTGCTGCTGGATCCGCTTGATCTCGACCTGCATCCGCTCGCGCAGTTGCTTGTCGAGGGCCGCCATCGGCTCGTCGAGCAGCAGGATGCCCGGGTCGGAGGCGAGCGCGCGGGCCAGGGCGACCCGCTGGCGCTGGCCGCCGGAGAGCGAGTCCGGGGTGCGCCCGGCCATGCCCGCGAGGTCGACCAGCTCCAGCATCTCCTGCGCGATGCGGCGTCGCTCCGCGCCCGGGCGGCGGGCCGCGCGCAGCGGGAACGCGACGTTCTCCCCCACGCTCATGCGCGGGAACAGCGCGTAGGACTGGAAGACGACGCCGACCTTGCGCTTGCGCGGTGGCCGGCGTTCGACGTTCGCCCCGTCGAAGAGCACGTGCCCGCGGCCGACGCGCTGCAGCCCGGCGATGACGTTGAGCAGCGTCGTCTTGCCGCTGCCGCTGGCGCCGAGCAGCGTCACGAACTCGCCGGGCACCGCGTCGAGGCTGACCCCCTTGAGGACCTCGTTGTGGCCGAGGGTGACGTGGACGTCCTGGATGGACAAGGCGATGGTCATGCGGTCGCGGCCTTTCGCGCGAGGCGCCGGGCCCGGGCGGCCCGGCGGTTGGAGATCAGGCTGAAGGCCCCGAGCATGAGCACCGCCAGCATCGACACGAGGGTCGATGCTGCCGTCAGCTCGGGCGAGAGGGCTTCCTGCGAGGCGTCGAGCATCTGCAGCGGAAGCGTCTTGACGCCGATCGGGGCGAGGAAGACCGACAGGACCACCTCGTCGAAGATCACGGCGAAGGCGAAGATCGCGCCGGCGACCATGTGCCCCGCGATCATGGGCAGGTCGATCCGCCAGACGATCAGCGGCCAGGCGGCGCCCAGTGTGCTGGCCGCCGGGCGGAGCGCGGGGTCGGCCTGGCCGAGACCGGTCGAGACCATCACGAAGACGTACGGCATGGCGAGCAGCGCCTCGCCCAGGATCAGCAGTGTGAGGTTCTCCTGCAGGGCGGCGAAGCGGAGGTTGACCGAGTAGAGGCCGACGGCGTAGGCGACGGGCGGCACGGCCATCGGCACGATGAACAGCGTGCGGACCCACCGGCGGGCCGCCCGGGAGCGCAGCCGGGCCAGCGCGAGCGCGCCGAGGGTGCCGAGCACCACGGCGACGACGGTGCCGGCCGCGGACACCCACAGCGACACCCGGAACGCGTCGGTCCATTCGACGTCGCCGAGCACGGTGGAGTACCACTCCAGCGAGAAGTCCTGCGGCGGGAAGATGATGAACGACGTCCCGGTCCAGCTGGTGGCCACGACGACCAGGAACGGCAGGTAGAACAGCAGGCTGGTCAGCAGGGCGACGACCAGGACGGGGCCGCGGTACCAGCCGATGCCGCGGCGCAGCGGGGTGTCGGCCATCTCAGCCCCACCTCTCGCTGACCTTGAAGAGCCGGTCGGCGACCAGATAGATCGCCACGGTGCCGCCGATGAGCAGCAGGCTCATCGCGGCGCCCACGTCGGCCCGGTTGGCGTTGTTGAGCTGGCCGTTGATGATGCCCGACATGGTCATGTTCGACGGCCCGCCGAGCAGGAGCGGGGTCACGTAGAAGCCGAGGCTCATCACGAACACCAGCACGCCGCCGCTGATCATCGCCTGGCGGATCGCCGGCAGCACGACGGCGCCGAGGGTCAGCATCGGCCCCGCGCCGAAGACGGTGGCCGCGTTGAGCTGCTCGCGGTCGAGGGCCAGGACGGAGGCCAGGATGGGCAGCACGGCGAACGGCAGCATCACGGCGATCATCGCCGGGTACATCGCGGCCGTGGTCTGGTAGAGCTCGATCGGCTCGGAGCGCAGGTGCGCCTTCTCCAGCAGCCAGTAGAGCGCGCCGGCCGGCAGCTCGATGAGCATCCAGCCGATGGTGCGCACCATGATCGAGGTCCACAGCGAGATCAGCAGGCCGCCCATGAGCACCGCCTTGACCCACGCCGGCCCGACTGCGACCGCCAGGGCGTAGCAGGTGCCGATCAGCACCGTCGCCGCGGTCACGGTCGCGGCGAGCAGGAGCGTGCGCCACACCGAGCCGATGAAGACCTCCATGTGCAGCGCCTCGGCGAAGGCGTTACCCTGCCCGGACAGCGCCTGCTGCAGCAGCGCGACGACGGGCACGCCCAGCATGAGCGCGAAGAAGGCGAGCGGCGGCCACAGCAGCCAGCGCCGCTCGGCGTGCCCGTCCGCCGGGCGGGCCTGCTGCCCGGCGTCGGCGGGCGCGGCGGGGGCGAGGTCCTTCACCGCCATTGACCGTCCCCCGCGATGTGTCGTTGCGGCCGATGCGTCATCCGGTTCTCCTTCGCACCGAAGCGGGCACATTGGATCCAGGCTATTAATATGTGGATCCTGAAGCATGGCATTGGGATTACCGATGTGTAAACAGCTCAGCCGTGTCCTGCTCAGAGCGGCGGTCGCCGCCCGGCGTGGCCCAGCGCCCGCTCGATCGCGGCGCCGAGCGAGAGCAGCCGGTGGTCGCCCCGGTACCGGCCGACCACCTGCAGCCCGACGGGGAGCCCGTCCGGCGTCCAGCCCGCCGGCGTGACCAGGGCCGGGTGTCCGGTGGCCGTGATCCGGTTGGCCATGCGCTGCCAGCGGAAGTACCGGTCGTAGGCCACGCCGTCGACCGCGGCGACCCACTGCTGCTCGATCGGCGGCGGCGGGACCGGCGTGGCCGGCAGGACCAGCGCGTCGTGCTCGGCGAGCAGCCGGGCGGTCACCCGGAACAGCTCGGTGCGCCGGGCGAGGGCCTCGGCCAGTTCGGCCGCCGGGACCCGGCGCCCCTGTTCGACGTTGCGCAGGTAGTCGGGCCGGTAGCCGCTCGGGTCGGCATCCACCGCGGCGCGGCCGCCGGCGAAGAACTCGAACGTCTCGATGGTCTCCCACAGCGCGTCGGCGTGGGTGAAGTCCGGCTCCGCGTCGACGACGGTCGCGCCGGCCCGCTCCAGCGCGGCGCGCGCGGCCGCGTGCACCGCCCGCACCTCGGCGGAGACCTCCAGGCCGCCGGCGTCGGCGCTCCACGCCAGCCGGACCGCGGGCAGCTCGACCGGCTCCAGCTCGGCGAACGCCGCCGGGTCGGCCACCCAGGACAGCGGCCAGCCCGGGTCGAGGCCGCTGATCGCGGACAGCAGCAGGGCCGCGTCCGCGCAGTCGCGTCCCATCGGCCCGAGCACCCCGTGCGGGCTCCAGGCGTCGCCCGGGCGTCCGCTGGGCACCGTGCCCGGCGTGGGCCGCAGGCCGGCGACCGCGCAGAACGCCGCCGGATACCGCAGGCTGCCGCCGGAGTCCGAGCCGTCGGCGACCGGGAGCATGCCCGCGGCCAGTGCGGCCGCCGCTCCCCCGCTGCTGCCCCCGGCGTGGCGGGTCAGGTCCCACGGCGTCACCGTGGTGCCGAACAGCGGGTTGAAGGTGAGCGTGCCGAGGCCGTGCTCGGGCGTGTTCGTCTTGCCGATGATCAGCGCGCCGGCGGCCCGCAGCCGCCCGGCCAGCACACTGTCGGCGGGGGCCGGTGGCGCGCCGGCGTGGGCGAGCGAGCCGTGCGTCGTCGGGAAGCCGCGGACGTCCATCAGGTCCTTGACCGCGGTCGGCAGGCCGTGCAGGGGCCCGAGCCGTTCGCCGCGCGCCACGGCCCGGTCGGCCTCGTCGGCCAGGGCCAGCGCCGCGGACTCCGGCAGCATCGAGACCACCGCCCGGATCCGGCCGTTGACCTCCTCGATCCGGTCGAGGTGCGCGCGCATGACCTCCCGCGCCGACAGCTCGCGACGGCGGATCGCGGCGGCCAGCTCGCGGGCCGGCCACCAGTGCAGCGGGGTGCCGGTCATGCGGCGGCCTCGTACACGGTACGGCCGCCGACCACCGTGCGCAGCACCCGCAGGGTCAGCAGCTCGTCGGGCTCGACGTCGAGCGGATCCCGGTCGAACGCGACCCAGTCGGCGAGCCGGCCGGGCGTGAGCCGGCCGCGCCGGTCGCCGTCGAAGGCGGCCTCGGCCGCGGTCGCCGTGTACGCGGCCAGCGCCTCGGCCACGGTGATCGCCTCCTGCGGGGCGAGCGGTTCGGCGCGGTCCCGGACCCGCCGGGTGACCGCCGACCAGATCAGCTCGCGCGGGTCGAACGGGAAGAACGGGCCGTCGGAGCCGAGCACGACGGGGACTCCGGCGTCGAGCCAGGACCGCAGCGGGTTCATGAGCAGGGCGCCGTCGCCGAGCCGCTCGACGAGGCCGGCCGCGTTGCGCAGGGCGATCGAGGGCTGGGCGGCCAGCACGACGCCGAGCCGGGCGGCCAGCGCCATCGACTCCGGCTCGACCTCCAGGTACCCGTGGATGATCTGCCACTGCCGCCCGGCGATGGGCTCCTTGCGGTCGGCCTCGGCGAAGCAGCCGAGCACCGCCGCGATGGCGGCGCCGCCGACCGCGTGCACGCCGACCGACCAGCCGCCGGTGGCGCAGAAGTCCATCAGGCGCTGGAACTCGGCGGTGGGGATGCGCTGGTAGCCGGTCGAGCCGCTGTGCGGCCAGGGCGTGCGGCGCAGCGCCTCGCCCTTCATCGCCTCGCCGTCGAAGTACACCTTGATGCCGCCGATCCGCAGCAGGTCGTCGCCGAAACCGGTGGAGACGCCGATCCCCCGGAGCCGTTCGATCGCACCGTCGACGTCGGGGTGCTCGAGGTCGCCGACGTTCGGGTAGGGCATCGCGACCACCCGCATCGTCAGCTCGCCGCGCCGCCGGCTCTCCTGGTAGCCGCGCAGCTCGTCCTCGGTCGTCGCGGGGTCGATGATCCCGGTGAAGCCGAGCTGGTGCATCAGCGGCTGGACCAGCCGCAGCGCGGCGGCACGGTCGGCGAGCGCCGGCGGCTGCGGCCCCCAGCCGGGGCCGAAGCCCTTGTCCCGCATGGTGGCGATGACGAGGTCGAGGTCGTGGGTGGCGTCGCCCAGGTCGTGGATGATCTTCAGGCCGCCCCGCTGCATGTGCAGATGGGTGTCGATGAGGCCGGGCATGATCGTTGCGGTGCCGAGGTCCACGACCGCGGTGGCGGGCGGGCCGGCGGCGAGCGCCTCGGCCAGGCCGCCGACGGCGACGATCCGCTCGTCGGCCACGGCCATCGCCTCGGCCACCGGCCGCGCCGGGTCCATGGTGCGGATCCGCCCGGTCACGACGTACCGCTCGGTGCTCATGACACGTACGCCGCGGCGGGCTGGCGGGGGTCCGCCGCCGCCTCCAGGAAGCCGGTGCCGGCGTTGCGGTAGATCGCCTCGACGGCCGCCGCGTCGCGGGTGAACGCGGGCCACGCGCGCACGTCGTGGCCCTTGTCGCGCAGCGCCTCGATCGTGCCCGCGGCGAAGCGGTCCTCGATGAACAGCCGCGACGGCAGGTAGTCGAAGGGTGCGAAGGAGTTGGGGAAGCTCCAGGTGGAGAAGCGCGGCGCGTTGACCGCTTCCTGCAGCGGCATCCCGAAGTGGAAGGCGTTGAGGAAGACCTGCAGCATCGCCTGGATCTGCATGTCGCCGCCCGGGCAGCCGAACGGCATCACCGACCCGTCGTCGCGGACCACGATCGCCGGGTTGGGGGTGAGGCGGGGCCGTTTGCCCGGGGCGACGCCGGACGGGTGGGCCGGGTCGGGCCGCGACTGCATGCCGCGCAGCGACGGCACGAACCCGGTCCCGGGAATGACGGGTGCGGAGGAGGCGCCGTCGGACGGCGTGGCGGAGAAGGCGTTGCCCCAGGCGTCGACCACGCACACGTACGAGGTGGCGCCCTCGCCGACGACCGGCAGCTCGTCGTAATGCTTCGGCTCGGGCAGCGGCTGCGCCTCGCCGAAGACGAGGTCCGGCAGCCCCGGATGGGCCCGGTCCGGGTCGATCATCGCGGCTCGGGCGGCCGCGTGCGCGGCCGACAGCAGCCGCTCCACGTCGACCTTGACGAAGGCCGGGTCGCCGTAGAGGTGCTCGCGGTCGCTGAACGTCCCCTTGAGCGCCTCGACGACCAGGTGCACGTAGGCCGGCGAGTTGTGCTCCAGCCCGTCCAGGCCGTACGACTCCACGATCTGCAGGGCCTCCGCCAGCGCCGGCCCCTGACACCAGGCGCCGCAGGTGAGGATGTCGAAGTCGCGCCAGCGGGTGGTCAGGACCGGCTCGTAGCGGCAGCGGAAGCCGGCGAGGTCCGCGGCGGTGAGGTAGCCGCCGTGCTCCCGGTGGTAGGCGACCATCCGCTCGGCGAGCTCCCCCTCGTAGAAGACCGCCCGGGCGGCCTCCAGGCCGGCCTCGCGCCCTCCGGTGGCGGCGGCCTCGGCGTCGGCCATGAGCTGGATGCTGCGGGCGAGGTCGGTCTGCACGAACCGTTCCCCGACCCGCGGCGGCCGGCCCCCGGGCAGGTAGATCGCCTCGTTCGCCGGCCAGTTGCGGTAGCCGCGCCGGCGGGACGTGATGCCGTCGACCAGCAGCGGGAACGCCGCGAAGCCGTCGCGGGCGAGGCGGATGGCGGCCTCGGCGACCTGGCCGAAGGTCATGGTGCCGTAGTCGCGCAGCGCGGTGATCCACGCGTCGGGCGCCGCCGGGACGACGGTGCGCAGCAGGCCGCTGGGGATGGTGCCGCCGTGCTCGCGCAGGAACAGGTCGGCCGGGATCCCGGCGGGCCACACCCCGAGGCCGTCGATGCTGACCGTGGTCCCGTCGGCCATCCGGATCATGATCGGCGCCACGCCGGCGAAGTTGACCTCGTCCGCGTGCAGCACGGCCAGCGCCATGCCGGCGCAGCAGCCGGCGTCCACGGCGTTGCCGCCGGTCTCGAGGATCGCCAGGGCCGCGGAGCTGGCCAGGTAGTGCCCGGACGAGACGGCGTGCCGGGTGCCCAGAACGGTCGGGTTGGGGACGTGCCATGACGGGGGCGGGGCGCTCATCGGGGGCTCCTTCTTCCTCAGTACTCGCGCCGCTGGCGCAGTTCCAGGTCGGTCGGTCCGGGCACGTCGTCGCCGACGTCGGCCTGGTTGAGCGTGGTGCCAGCCGTCCCGCTGACGCGCTCCAGCAGCTCGACCACGTTGCCCTCCGGGTCCGCGTACATCACGAAGCGGACGGCCCCGACGCTCGTCAGCGGCAGGGTCAGGGGTGCCCCCGCCTCCTCCAGCCGCGCGGCGACCGGGTCGAGGTCCTCCACCGGGAAGGTCAGGTACCGCAACCCGGTGACCTCGAGCATGCCGCCGCCGGCCGGGTGCGGCTCCCCGGTGGGGCGCAGCAGGCGCAGCACGCTCTCGCCGAAGCCGAGCTCGGCCATCGTGCCCCAGCCGTTGGTGCGCTCGCCCAGCCGCTCCAGCCCGAGCACGTCGCCGTAGAACGCGGTCATCGCGCCCAGGTCCCGCACGATCAGGCCCAGGTCGAGCCCGCGTCTGGCGATCCTCATCGAGTCTCCCTCCCGGCGCCACCGCGGGCCGCGGCGGCGTACCGGCTCCAACAACTCCTGCGTGACGAGCTGCTCGTCGACCGGGATGGGCAGCCGCGGCGCGGCCCCCAGGGCAGCCTGGACCTGCGGTGCGGTCGCCCAGGCGACGACGACCGCCTCGAGCAGCGCCGCGAACGCCGGCGGATCCTCGGCCTCGACGGCGCGTACCGCCTCGACACCGGCATCACCCGACGCCGCCAGGCGGTGCAGCGCGCGCTCGACCCCGTCGGCCAGCGCCGGCGCCTCGGCAAGCACGAGGGCGAGCCGACCGGCGATGTCGATCTCGCTCGCCGCGGGCAGCCCGTCGCCGCCGGGCGCCAACAGGTCGGCGACGCGCAGCAGCGGGGTGGTCTCGCTCATGCCCGTTCACCCCGCAGCATCAGCTCGGTGGCGCGCAGGGCGACCGCGCACACGGTCGCGGTCGGGTTGAGCGACGACCCGGTCACGAAGGTGCTGCCGTCGAGGACGAACAGGTTCGGCACGTCGTGCGCCCGCCCATCGGGGCCGACGACGCTGCGCCGGGGGTCGGTGCCCATCCGGGCGGTGCCGAGCTGGTGCCAGCCGAACTCGCGCAGCGGCGGGGCGAGCAGCACCTCGCGCGCCCCGGCGGCCAGGAAGGACTCGCGGGCCCGCTCGGCGTTGAAGGCCAGGATGCGGGCCGCGTCCGGTGGCGTGCGGTACCGCACGACAGGCACCGCGGATCCCCACACGTCGGTGCGCACCGGGTCGAGTTCGACCCGGTTGCGCTCATCCGGCAGGTCGTCGGCGGTGATCCCCCAGATGCCGGCCCGGCCGACCCAGCGGCGCACGTGGCCGGCCAGGGCCGGGCCCCACCGCTCGCCGTCCGGCCACGGGTGCAGCGCGGCGGCGACCGGCCCGAAGCCCTGGCCGAGGTTCCACTTCGCGCCGCGCACGAAGCCGCGCGAGCGGTCGGTCTCCGCGAACTCCAGGCAGTGCAGCAGCTGTCCCCAGTACCCTTGCACGCCGGCGAACGGCTCGTCGAAGAGCCCGACCACGCGGGTGAACGGGTGCAGCATGAGGTTGCGGCCGACCAGCCCGGAGCTGTTGGCCAGCCCGGCCGGGTGCTCGGCGTCCGCCGAGGCCAGCAGCAGCCGGGGCGTGCCGATGCCGCCGGCGGCCAGCACGACGGCGTCCGCCTCGGTGACCCGCACCTCGCCGGCGGTGTCGATCCATTCGACGCCGCGGACGCGGTCGGGCCGGCCGGTCAGCAGCCGGCGCACGTGCGCGCCGGTCACCAGGCGGGCGCCCGCGCGCTCGGC
>NZ_JBEXCY010000124.1:0-33055 GCF_040605515.1 Dactylosporangium sp. NPDC005572
GGCGTCGCCGGAGGCCACGGCGAGCGACTGTCGGCGCAGACGCGTCGCATCGTTGCGCAGCAGCGCCGCCACGCAGACGGCGCCGCCCGCGAGCGCGTCCGGCACCCAGTAGCGGCCGCCCCAGCTGCCCAGCAGCGCCACCGTGCAGAAGCCCTGGACCGCGGCGAGGGCCAGGGCCTCGGCGGTGCGGCGCAGGGTCACCCCCTCAGGCTACGAGACCGGCGGGGCCGCAGAACCGGTCAAAAGTACGGTCGGCCGGCCCCTGAACCCGGCCGCGGACCGATGCCGGCGACCGGCCCGCCCCCGCAGGATCGGCGGCATGCCATCCGACACCGAGCCGGTCATCCTGGCCGAGAACCTGTCCAAGTCGTACCGTGGGCGCCCCGCACTCACCGGCTGTGACCTGCGCGTTCCACGCGGCCGCATCGTCGGGCTCGTCGGGCCCAACGGCGCCGGCAAGTCCACGCTGCTGCAGCTGGTCTGCGGCCTGATCGAGCCGTCGTCGGGCCGGCTCACCGTCCTCGGCGCGCGGCCCGCCGGCACCCTGTCGCGGGTGGGGTTCGTCGCCCAGGAGACCCCGCTGTACTCCGGACTCACCGTCGCCGAACACCTGCGCCTCGGCGCCCGGCTCAACCCCCGGTGGGACGCCGCGCTCGCCCGGCGCCGGGTCGAGCAGGCGGGCCTGCCACCCGGGCAGAAGGCCGGCCGGCTCTCCGGCGGCCAGCGGGCCCAGCTCGCCCTGACGATCGCCGCGGCCAAGCGGCCCGAGCTGCTCGTGCTCGACGAGCCGGCGGCCGCCCTCGACCCGCTGGCCCGCGACGGCTTCCTGCGCCACCTGGTCGGGTCGGTGCGCGAGGCGGGCGCGACCGCGATCCTGTCGTCGCACCTGCTGCCCGACATCGAGCGCGCCTGCGACCACCTGATCGTGCTGTCCGGCGCCCGCGTCCGGCTCGCCGGCGACGTCGCCGACCTGCTGGCCGGCCACGGCTCGGCGACGCTGGAGGAGCTGGTCCTGGCGGTGCTGCGATGACCTGGCTGAGCTGGCGGCAGTTCCGCACGCAGGCGCTCGTGGCGGGGGCCGCCCTGCTGGTCGTCGCCGCGTACCTGGTGGTGCTGGGCCTGCGCATCCGGGACACGGACGCGGGCGGCCTCATGCGGTACCAGAGCAAGCTGTATCTCCTCGATGCCCTCGTGATCATCGTGCCGGGGCTCGCCGGGATGTTCTGGGGCGCGCCGCTCGTCGCGCGGGAGCTGGAGACGGGCACGCACCGGTTCGTGTGGGCGCAGAGCGTGTCCCGCCGCCGCTGGCTGGCCGTCAAGCTGCTCGTGGTGACGGGCGCGGCGGTGCTCGCGACCGGCCTGTTGAGCGCGCTGCTCACGTGGGCCGCGGCGCCGTACGACACGGTCGCCGGCGACCGCTTCAGCGCGCTGCTGTTCGGCACGCGCAACCTGGCTCCGGCGGCGTACGCGGCCTTCGCCGTGCTCCTCGGCGCCACGCTGGGCCTGCTGCTGCGCCGCACCCTGCCGGCGATGGCGCTGACGTTCGTACTGTTCACGGCGGTCCAGGTCGCCGTGCCGCTCGCGGTGCGCCCCCACCTGGGCACCCCGGTGACGGCCTCCCAGCCGGTGACCGCGGCGGTGGTCCGGGAGCTGCGGTTCCTGAGCAGCGACGCGGACATCGAGGGCCTGCGGGTGCACGGCGGCTGGGTGGTCCGCACCAGCAAGCTGCTGGCGCCCGACGGCCGCCGCGTGGACCAGGACCGCTACGACTCCTGCGTCCTGCGCACCCCGGAGACGGTGGGCGAGTGCCTGGAGGCCCTCGACCTGCACGTCTCGGCGGACTACTTTCCCGCCGACCGCTACTGGCGCTTCCAGGGCCTGGAGTCGCTGCTGTACCTCACCGCCGCCGCCCTGCTGGCCCTGCTGTCCCGGTGGCGGATCCGCCGGGCGTGACGCGGGTTGGCAGACTCGCGGGCGTGATGCCACCTCATTGCTACGTCTGCGGCCTGGACCTGCACACCGCGCCACCGGACGAGCGCTTCGTCCTGGTCCACTTCGGCGGCCACCTGACGACGCCGGAGGGCTGGGTGGGCCACCCGTCCAACGCGGTGTGGTTCTGCGCCGGGCACGCGGCGCTGGGCACGGCCCGCGAGTCCCTGCCCACGGCGGACGCCCTCCGGGAGATCGACGCGGCGGCCGGCCGCGACAGCGCGACGTGACGCTGCCGGCCGCCGCGGCACGCCGTCAGGGGCGGGTCGTCAGCGACTCGGTCAGGGCCGCGTCCTTCTCCGCCACCAGGGCCCGCAGGGACTCCTGGAAGTCGCGCATCCTCGCCAGCAGCGCCGGGTCCGAAGCGGCCAGGATGCGGACCGCCAGCAGGCCCGCGTTGCGGGCGCCGGCGATCGAGACCGTGGCCACCGGGACGCCCGCCGGCATCTGGACGATCGAGAGCAGGGAGTCCATGCCGTCCAGGTACTTCAGCGGGACCGGCACGCCGATGACCGGCAGCGGGGTGGCGGAGGCGACCATGCCCGGCAGGTGGGCGGCGCCGCCCGCGCCGGCGATGATGACCTTCAGGCCGCGGGCCACCGCCTCGCCCGCGTAGTCGAGCATGAGGTGGGGCGTGCGGTGCGCGGACACCACCCGTACCTCATGCGCCACCTCGAACTCGTCCAGCGCCTCGGCCGCCAGCCGCATGACCGGCCAGTCCGAGTCGCTGCCCATGATGATGCCGACGTCGGTCAATGCTGGTACCCCTCTTCGAGGATCCGTGCGGCCCGCCGGGCGCGCCTGCGGCAGTCTTCCAGGTCGTCGCCCAGGACCGTCACGTGGCCGATCTTGCGGCCGGGACGGACCTGCTTGCCGTACAGGTGGACCTTGGCGGACGGCTCCTCCGCGAAGAGATGGTGGAGGCGCTCGTCGATCGACATGCCGCCCGGCTCGCCGCCCAGGACGTTGACCATCACGACCGCCGGGGCGGTGAGGCCGGTGTCGCCCATCGGGTAGTCCAGGACGGCGCGCAGGTGCTGCTCGAACTGGGACGTGCGGGCGCCCTCGATCGTCCAGTGGGCGGAGTTGTGCGGGCGCATCGCCAGCTCGTTGACGAGGATGCGGCCGTCGGTCGTCTCGAACAGCTCGACGGCGAGCACCCCGACGACGCCCAGCCGGGTGGCGATGTCGATGGCGAGCCGCTGCGCCTCGATCGCGCGGTCGTCGTCCAGGCCCGGTGCCGGGGCGAGGACCTCGACGCAGATGCCGTCCTGCTGGACGGTCTCGACCACCGGGTACGCGGCGACCTGGCCGAGCGGCGAGCGGGCCACCACGGCGGCGAGCTCGCGCGCGATCGGCACCAGCTCCTCGCCGATGACCTCGACGCCGGGCGGCACGTCGGCGAGCGACCGGGCGACGAAGACGCCGCGGCCGTCGTACCCGCCGGTGGCCGTCTTCACGATGATCGGCCAGCCCACCTCGTCGCCGAAGGCGCCCAGGTCGGCGGCGGTCCAGCGGGGCACCGGGAGGCCCAGCGCGCCGAGGTGCTCCCGCATCTCGCGCTTGTTCTGGGCGTACCGCAGCGCGTCCGCACCGGGCAGCAGCGTGAACCCCTCGGCGGCGAGGGTGCGGATGAGGTCGCCGGGCACGTGCTCGTGGTCGAACGTGACGACGTCGCAGCCCTTGGCGAACTCCCGGACCGCGTCGACGTCGTCGTGCCGCCCGATCACCACGTCGGCCGCCACGAGGGCCGCCCCGTCGTCGGGCGCGACCGCGAGCACCCGCAGTGATTGGCCGAGGGCGATCGCCGCCTGATGGGTCATCCGGGCGAGCTGCCCGCCGCCCACCATGCCCACGACGGGCAGTCCAGTCCGTGCGTCCATAGGCTGGTCAGCCTAGCGTTCCCGGCCCGTCACCCACCGGACTGCCCGTGTTGCCCGCGGCCCGGATCACACCGCCGGACCGCGGCGGCGCAGCTCGTCGACCGACTGCATGGCCTCGCGGAGCTCGGTCAGCCACGTGTCGGCGTGCTGCCCGACGAGGGCCACGCACCAGGCCAGCGCCTCCGAGCGGGACCTCGCGACGCCGGAGTCGACGAGCGTGTCGAGCACCTGGCGCTCGCTCTGGCGCAGGCGGGTCATCACCGGCGCCGAGTGGGTGGTGAACAGCTCCCGGGTGTCGCCGACGAGGACACCCCAGGAGACCTTTCTGCGGTACCGCCGCTCGAGCTGCTGTGCGATGCCGATCCGCTGGTCGCGGGTCGTCTCCCGGAAGCCGGCGATCCGGCCCTGCTCGGCGGCCGCCCGGTCGGCGTCGGTGGCGTCGGCGGCGACCTGCGGCGGGTGCAGCCGGCCGACGATCAGGATCTCGTCACGGTCGACGGTCACGTCGGCCGGGCCCTGGAACCAGGCGTCCGGCAGGGCGCCGCCGATCCAGGCCGGCGCGTCGTCGGCGGGCGGGGGCTCGCTGCGGGGACCGCCGCCACGGCCCCACGGTACGTCTCCTCGGCGCATCATCATGGTCATTACCCCTTTGCAGACGGTGCTCTGATTACACCATTACACCCTTGCAAAGGGTCGCCAAGGGACCCGGCGTTCGCTGTGAGTGGAACGCGCGTCAGGCGAGCTTGGCGACGAGGTCCTCGAGCTCGGTGACCGGCGCGTCGCAGACGAAGCCGCGGCAGACGTACGCCGTGGGCCGGCCCTCGCGCAGCGCCCGGCCCTCCAGCAGCGGGACGCCGGGGCGGTCCGGCTCGCCGGCGACGACCACCGCGCCGGGCGGCGCGTGCCACCAGGCGGCCGTCACCAGCGGGTCCTCGGCCGCCGGCGTCGCGATCGCGATCTCGAACGGGCCGGACTGCAGCGCCTCGCCGACGGCGCAGGCGTAGCCGGTGAACCGGCCGTGGGTGGCGGCCACCGCCGCGACCGTGGCCAGGGCCTGCTCGCCGGCCTCGCGGTAGGCGGGGTCGGCGGTCAGCGCGCCGTACGCCACCAGGGCCGCGGCGATCGCCGACAGCCCCGCCGGGGTCGCGTTGTCGGTGATGTCGGCCGGGCGGGCGACGAGCGCCTCGGCGTCGTCGGCGGTGTCGAAGAAGCCGCCGCCCTCGTCGCGGAAGTGCGCCAGGGCGACGTCGAGGAGCTGCCTGGCGAGGTCGAGCCAGCGCCCGTCGCCGGTCGCCTGGTGCACGGCGCAGAACGCCTCGGCCACCGCGCCGTAGTCCTCCAGCACCCCGGCGGGCGCGCCGACGACGCCGTCGCGCGAGACGCGGCGCAGCCGGCCGTCGACCAGGTGCGTCCCGGCCAGGAACCGGGCGACCTCGACCGCCCGCTCGACCGCCTCGGGCCGGGCGTAGACCTTGCCGTACTCGACGAGCGCGGTGATCGCCAGCCCGTTCCAGGCGGCGACGACCTTGCCGTCGCGGGCCGGCTGGGGCCGCCGGTCGCGGGCGTCGAGGAGACGCTGCCTGATGCCGTGCCAGCGCTCGACGTTCTGCGGGTTCTCCGGCAGCTGCAGGACGGAGCTGCCGTGCTCGAAGGTGCCGTCCGGCGTCACTTCCAGGAGGTACCGCGCCCACGCCCCGTCGATCTCGCCGACCACCTCGTCGATCTGCTCCGGCGTCCAGACGTAGGTGAGGCCCTCGACGCCGTCGGTGTCGGCGTCGAGCGCGGAGATGAAGCCGTGGCCGTCGTACAGGTCGCGCTCCAGGAACTGCGCCGTCTCCTGCGCGACCCGGCGCGCGGTGTCGTTGCCGGCGATGCGGTCCAGCTGCGTGTACACGCGCAGCAGGAGCGCGTTGTCGTAGAGCATCTTCTCGAAGTGCGGCACGGTCCACGTGCCGTCGACGGCGTAGCGGGCGAAGCCCCCGGCCAGCTGGTCGTAGATCCCGCCCCGGGCCATGCGCTCGCAGGTGTACGTGACGGCGTCGAGCACCTCCTGCCGGCGGGTCCTCTGGAAGTACCGCAGGAGGAAGAGCAACGACATGTGCGGCGGGAACTTCGGCGCCCCGCCGAACCCGCCGTGCTCGGCGTCGTAGTCCTTGAGCAGGGTCTCGGCGGCGCGGTCGAGGACGGCGCCGGTCATGGGCCCGGCCGGCGGCCGCTCGGCCACCTTCCGGATGGCCTCGACGACCGCGGCGCTCTGCCGCTGTACCGCGTCCCGCTGCCCCTGCCAGGCCTCGGACACGGCCTGGACCAGCCGCAGGAACGCGTCGCGGTGGAAGTAGGTGCCACAGTAGAACGGTTCGCCGTCCGGCGTCGCGAACACGGTCATCGGCCAGCCGCCCTGCCCGGTCATGGCCTGGGTGGCGGTCATGTAGACGGCGTCGACGTCGGGCCGCTCCTCGCGGTCCACCTTGATCGGCACCGTGAGCTCGTTGACCACCCGCGCGACCCCGTCGTGCTCGAACGACTCGTGCGCCATGACGTGGCACCAGTGACAGGCGGCGTACCCGACCGAGATGAGCACCGGCACGTCCCGCCGCCGGGCCTCCTCGAACGCCTCGGGCGACCAGGGCCACCAGTCGACGGGGTTGTCCTTGTGCTGCAGCAGGTAGGGCGAGGTCGCGTCGGCAAGGCGATTGGCCATGCCTCAACCCTCTCACGCGACCGCGCGGCCGGACGCCGGCGGCTCGGCGGGCGGCTTCGTCGGATCACTGCTGGTACGGGTCCACCGCCGGACCGACCAGCGTCGCCGCCTCGGCGTCGGCGGCCTCCCGCAGCGCGCCGGCCGCCACGTAGGCAAGGGTCTGGCCGTAGCCGGTCGCGGCGACGAGTCCCTGCTGCTCCAACCGGCGGATGTCGCGGATCGCCTGGTCGCGGGAGATGCCCTCGTCCTCCTGGTAGGTCTCCCGGCGCAACTGGCCGCTGGCCGCCGCATAGAGGGCCGACACGGTGCGATCGCCGAGCCCGAACCGCGCCGCCAGGTGCTCGGCCACCGTCCAGACCGCCGCCCCGAGCCGGAGTCGCCGGTCGACCAGCTGCGCCTGTTGGTGGTGGGCGCGCAGGCAGAACCGCACCCATGAGTGCGCGTCACGCTCCGGCTTGTACGAGCCCTGCTGGACCTCGCGCAACGCCTGGTAGTACTCCAGGGTGTTGATCTCGAAGCCGAGCCACTCCTCGATGGAGCAGAACTCCGGATAGGTCCGGCCGGCCCGCGCGATCACCAATGTCTGCAGGCACCGCGCCATCCGGCCGTTGCCGTCGCGCCAGGGGTGGACGGCGACCAGGTTGAGGTGGGCCATGGCGGCCCGGACCAGCGGGTGGGCCTCCGGGTCGCCCCGCTCCAACCAGGTCACCAGCTCGGTCATCAGGCCCGGCACGGCCTCGGCCGGCGGCCCGACGTACACCGGCTGCAGCGGGTCGCGGCCGGTCACCACGATGCCGCCGCGGCGGTAGCGGCCCGGGGACTTGTCCCGCCAGAACCGCAGCATCATGAAGTGCAGCGCGGACAGGACCATCTCGCTGTGCGCGAAGAAGTCCATCTCGGGCGTCTGCAGCACCCAGGTCAGCGCGTCGCGGTAGCCGGTCACCGCCTCCCGGGACTCCTCGGGAACCGACGCCGGGACAGCCGCCCCGGTGACGATCGCGGCGGCGGTGCTCAGCTCGACGGTGTAGCCCTCGATGCTGTTCGAACCCATGATGGCGCCGGCCACGAACCGCTTGCGAACCTCGCCGAGCCACTCACGCGTGGCACTCCCCCCCGTAGCCCGAGCGAAATCGGAGTAAAAGACGTCGATCTCCGACAGAACCCGGCGGTCATCGTCATCAAGGGCAGGAGCGGCGTACAACACGCCTTAATGCTACAACGATCGTAGCATCAAGGCATCTTGGGCAGGGTGAGGGTCATGGTCAGGCCGCCGCCGTGGGTTTCGTGCGGGGTCAGGGTGCCGCCCATCGCCTCGGCCAGGCCGCGGGACAGCGCCAGGCCCAGGCCCACGCCCGTCGTGTTGTCGCGGTCGCCCAGGCGTTGGAACGGCTGGAAGATGCGGTCGAGGTCGGCCGGCCGGACGCCCGGGCCGTGGTCGATCACGTGGACCTGCACCGTGTCGACCACCGTCAGGGCCGCCACCGTCACCTGCCCGTCCGGCGGGGTGTGGCGGACGGCGTTCTCCAGGAGGTTGGCCAGGATGCGGTCCAGCAGGGCCGGGTCGGCCGAGACCGGGGGGAGGTCGTCCGGGACGTCCAGGCGGAGCGCTCCGGGCAGGTCGGCGCCGGCCAGCGTCACGGCGTCCAGGACGTCCACCGGCTCGAGCGACAGGGCCAGCGCTCCCGCCTGCAACCGTGACATGTCCAGCAGGTTCGTCACCAGGCGGGTGAGCTTGTCGAGCGACTCCTCCGACGTGGCCAGCAGCTCCTCCCGGTCCGCCGGCGAGAAGGAGACGTCGGGGCTGCGCAGGCTGCCCACCGCGGCCTTCGCGGCGGCCAGCGGGGTGCGCAGGTCGTGGCTCACCGCCGACAGCAGGGCGGTGCGGAGCTTGTCCACCTCGGCCAGCGCCGCGGCCTCCGCGGCCTGGGCCGCCAGGTGCTCCTGGCGCAGCGCGATGGCGGCGTGGGCGGCGAACGCCTCGATCAACCGGCGGTCCTCGGGGCGCAGCGGGTGGCCGTACAGCTCCAGGCGTACCGAAGCGTCGGCCACGACCGGCGTCGGCACGCCGTCCAGCGCGCCGGCCGAGACCACCACGCGGCCGTCGAGCAGCAGGGCGGCGCCGGACAGGGCGAATGACTCGCGGACCCGCTCCAGCAGCGCCGGCAGCGGGCGGTCGCCGTGCAGGACGCTGCCGGCCAGGGTGGACAGGGTCCGGGCCTCGGCGCTGGCGGCGGCGGCCTCTCGGGTGCGGCGGGCGGCCAGGTCGACGACCGTCGCGACGGCCGCCGCGACCAGCACGAACGCCGACAGGGCGAACAGGTTCTCCCGGTCGGCGATGGTGAGGCGGTGGGTCGGCGGGGTGAAGTAGTAGTTCAGCAGCAGGAACGCGGCGACGGCGGCGAGCAGGGCCGGGACCAGGCCGCCGACGAGCGCGACCGCGACCGTCAGCACCAGGAACGCCAGGATGTCGGTCGGCAGCGAGAGATCGGCCCACAGCAGGCCGGCGGTGAGGGCGGGCAGGCCGCACACCACGAGCGCCAGGCCGGACAGCCGGCGGCGGGCCGTCAGGCCGCGCCCGCGGCGGCCGCGGCGGGCCTGTTCGTGGGTCACCAGGTGGACGTCGATCGGGCCGGAGCCGGCGATGGTCGCGGCGCCGACGCCGCGCGACAACACCCGGCCGCGGCGGCTGGCGCCGAGCACGAGCTGGGTGGCGTTCACGCCGCGGGCGAAGTCGAGCAGGGCCGCGGCGACGTCGTTCCCGACGACCTGGTGATAGCTGCCGCCGAGCTCCTCGACCAGCAGCCGCTGGCGGCTCAGGTGGGCCGGGTCCGGCTCGGCCAGCCCGTCGGCCCGCACGACGTGGACGGCCAGCAGGTCGGCGCCCCGGCCGCGGGCGGCGATCCGCGAGGCCCGCCGCACCAGCGTGTCGCCCTCGGCTCCGCCGGTGAGCGCGACGACGACCTTCTCCCGCACCTCCCAGGACGGGCCGCGGTAGTCGGCGAGCCGCTCGTCGACCCGGTCGGCGAGCCACAGCATGGCCCGCTCGCGCAGCTCGGGGGCGACGCTCTCGTCGTCGACCAGCTCGATCTGCTCGGCCCGGCGCAGCACGGCGTCGGGCACCGAGGGCACATCCGGCATGTCGAGCGTGCTCAGGACGGTGACGCCGGCGTCGAGCAGCCGTTCGACCTCGCGCCAGTTCCGGGCGAGCCCGTCGACGGTCGCCAGGTTCAGCGAGTCGCCGCGGGCGTCCGCACGGGCACGCCGGCGCCGCTCCTCTTCCAGCATCTTGACCGTCGTGCCGACGCCCGGTGCGACACCGAGGTACACCCGAAGCACCTCCAGAGTTTATGTCCGCTTGACGCCCGCAGGAGGGCGTGCAACAGTTCTAGAACAGTCAACTGTTCTAGAACTGTGGAGGCGTGATCATGGGTGAGCTCCTCATCCGGCCCCGCCATGCGCCGCTGCGCACGGGCCGCACCCGCGGCCTGATGGGCGACCCGGGGCCCCTCGGCCGCTTCGGCGAGTACGGCGGGCGCTATGTGCCGGAGTCGCTGGTCGGCGCGTGCCGCGAGATCGAGGAGGCGTTCCGCGACGCCTGGGCCGATCCGGCGTTCCGCAACCAGCTCGCCGGGCTGCTGGCCACGTACGTCGGCCGCCCGACCCCGCTCACCCCCGCACTCCGCCTCTCCGCCGAGCTGGGCGTCACCCTGCTGCTCAAGCGGGAGGACCTGGCCCACACCGGCTCCCACAAGATCAACAACGTGCTCGGGCAGGCCCTGCTGGCCAAGCGGATGGGCCGCACCGCGCTCGTCGCCGAGACCGGAGCCGGGCAGCACGGCGTGGCCACCGCGACCGCGGCCGCGCTGTTCGGGCTGCGGGCCACCGTGTTCATGGGCGAACGGGACGTCGAGCGGCAGGCGCTCAACGTGTTCCGCATGCGGATGCTCGGCGCCGAGGTGGTGCCGGTCCGCACCGGCAGCCGCACGCTCAAGGACGCCACCAGCGAGGCGATGCGCCACTGGGTCGGCGTCGCGGACGAGGCGATGTACTGCATGGGCTCCGTCCTCGGCCCCAGCCCGTACCCCTGGATGGTCCGCGAGTTCCAGCGCGTCATCGGCGACGAGGCCCGCCGCCAGTGCGCGACCGAGCTGCCGGCGGCCGTGCCCGACTACGTCGTCGCGTGCGTCGGCGGCGGCTCCAACGCGGCCGGGACGTTCGCCGGCTTCGTCGACACGGGCGCGCAGCTCGTCGGGGTCGAGGCGGAGGGCGGCGCCGGCGCCACCGACGGCTCCCCCGGCATCCTGCACGGCGTGCGGTCGATGTTCCTCCAGGACGACGACGGCCAGGTCGCCGAGGCGCACTCGATCGCGGCCGGGCTCGACTACCCGGGCATCGGGCCGGAGCACGTCCACCTGCGCGATCTCGGGCGGGCGCGGTACGTCACCGTGTCCGACGCCGAGGTGCTCGAGGCCGTCGTGCGGCTCGCCCGTACCGAGGGGATCGTCGCGGCGCTGGAGTCGGCGCACGCGCTGGCCTGGATCCTGCGCGGCGAGCTCCCGGCCGGCTCGACGGTGCTGCTGACCCTGTCGGGCCGTGGCGACAAGGACATCTCGGCGCTGCGGGAGCTGCTGTGAAGACGCTGATGCCGTACGTCACGGGCGGGGTGAGCGCCGGCTGGGCCGACCACGTCCGGGCGTTCGCCGACGCGGGCGCCGACCTGGTCGAGGTGGGCCTGCCGTTCTCCGAGCCGACGCTGGACGGCGCGACCATCCAGGAGGCGACGGCGACGGCGCTGCGCCGGGGCGCGACGCTGGACGGCGTGCTCAAGGCCGCGCCGGCCGGCGTGCCGCTCGTCGCCAGTACCTATGCCAACCTCGCCTGCCGCCCCGGCTTCTGCGCGCGGCTCGCCGACGCCGGCTTCACCGGGCTCATCGTGCCCGACCTGCCGCTGGAGGAGTGCGCCGAGCTGGCGGCCGACGCGGCCGCGGCCGGCATCGAGCTGGCCCTGCTCGCCGCGCCGGTCACGCCGGACGCGCGGCTGGCGGAGATCGGCCGGCGCAGCCGCGGCTTCGTGTACGCGGTCTCGGTCATGGGCACGACCGGCGAGCGGGACACGCTGAGCCCGGCCGCCGCCGAGCTGGCCGCGCGGCTGAAGGCCCGGACCGAGCTGCCTGTGTTGCTAGGATTCGGCATCTCCACCCCCGCGCAGGCGGCGGAGGCCGCCCGGGTGGCCGACGGCGTCGTGATCGGTGCCGCGATCATGCGCCGGCTGCTCGACGGCGCCGGCCCCGCCGAGCTTGGCGCCTATGTGGGGACCATGCGGAAGGCCATCGACGGTGACTGACGGAGGGTGAGCGATGCCGCGCGAGACCGAGCCTCCGGGGCCCAGGTATCGCGCGATCGCCGCCGACCTCGCCGCGAAGATCCACTCCGGTGCGTACGCGCCGGGCAGTGCCCTGCCGGCCCAGCGCGAGCTGAGCAGCGCCTACGGCGTCACGCTCATGACGCTGCGGCAGGCCCTGCGGCAGCTCAGCGACGAGGGGCTCATCGTGCAGCAGGCGGGGCGGGGCACGTTCGTGTCGCCGCCCCACCTCGCCTACCGGCTGGGCTCCCTGCGCAGCCTCGCCGACGACCTGCGCGAGCAGGGCCACGAGGTCCGCACGACGGTCGTCGCGCGGGCGACCGGGACGCCGCCGGGCGACCTCGGGGACCCGGCGCTGCGCCTGGAGCGGGTCCGGGAGTTCGCCGGCCGCCCGTCGGTGCACCAGGTGTCGTGGGTGCGGCTGGTGCCGGGCCTGCTCGACGCCGACTTCGGCCGCGTGCCCCTCTACACCGCCCTGGCCGACGCCGGCGTGTCGGTGGCGCGCGCCACGGAGACCATCCGGCCCGACGTGCTGCCCTCCTCGCTGGTCCGGTACCTCGGCAGGCCCGCCGGCACCCCGGTCTTCGTCAGCGACCGGGTCACCTACGCGCTCGACGGCACCGCCGTGGTCGCCGACCGGGCGGTGATCCTGGGCGACGCGATGGAGATCCGGGCCGAGCGGGCGGCCACCGGCCTGTCCATGACCTGGGGCGCCGCGGAGTCCGGCACCTCAGACGTGCCCGCGTAGCGACTCGTCGTAGGTCACGCCCGGGTCGGCGCCGAGCACACCCCGGGCCGCCTTCTGGAACGCCGTCGCCTCGCTGCGGCGGCGCAGCTGGACCGCGACCTCGTCGCACGGTGCGCCCCCGTCGAGCCGGGACACGCCGCCCGCCGGGAGTGCGAGGACGGCCGCCGAGGCGCCGGCGGCGAGGTCGGCCGGGCGGTCGGCGACCCCGACGACCGTGGCCGGCACGCTGTGGCCGGCCCGCTGGAGGGTGAGGCGGCGGCCGATCGGGATGCCGTGCCGCTGCGCGGTCTGCGCGTCGACGAGGACCTGCGCGTCGGCCGCCGGGTACTGGCCCTGGCGGACCGTGGCGCGGCGCAGCGACGGGCTCTGCACCGCGGTGATGACCGCCGTCTCGCTCAGCACCTCGGGCGCCCCGTAGACCGTCACGCCGTACAGCGTCGTGGCGCACTCGGCGGCCGCCGCCTGGGGCAGCCCGGCCAGCGCCGTGACCTGGGCCGGGGTGAAGCTGCCGCGGAGCCGGACGTCGGCGTCGCCGGGCAGCTCGGCGAAGCGGTCGGTGCCGCCGAAGCGGTCGAGCACGGCGAACGCGCCGACCGTGGCGACCGCGAAGCCCAGGGTGAGGACAACCCACCGCCGTCCACTCATGCCTGCTGACGCTACGCAGCCGCGGCGTTCGCGCCGCGCACCGAACCGCCGACGCGGGGGGTGATTTCCCGCCCCCACCCTCCCGCGATCGGCGCCTAGCCGGTGCCCTCGGCGCGCAGGTGGCGGCGCTGGACCTGGCGGCGCTCACGCAGCACGGCGACGAGCCGGTCCGGCGACATCGGCGGGTGGAACAGGAAGCCCTGCGCGGCGGTGCAGCCCAGCTCGGCGAGGGCGCTGCGCTGCTCCGGGTGCTCCACGCCCTCGGCGACCACGCGCAGGCCGAGCCCGCGGGCGCGGTCGACCGTCGCCCGCACGATGGCCTCCGCCTTCGGCAGGTCGGACATCTGCGCGACGAACTCCCGGTCGATCTTCACCTCCTGCACGGGCAGGCGGGTCAGCACCGTGAACGACGAGTAGCCGGTGCCGAAGTCGTCCACCGCCAGCTGCACGCCCAGCCGGCGGATCCGGGCCAGCACGTCGTCGATGACCGGCGAGCTGGACAGCATGACGGTCTCGGTGATCTCCAGGATCAGCAGTTCGGCGGGCAGGCGGTACCGCGAGAGCAGCTCGTCGATCGTCTCCGGCAGCTGCCGCTCGGCCAGGCTCCGCGCCGAGATGTTGACGGCCACCGGCACCGCCAGGCCCGCGCGGCGCCAGCCGGCGGCCAGGCCGAGCGCGCGGTCGAGCACCCAGTGGGTCAGCGGGCCGATCAGCTCGCTCGCCTCCACGACCGGCAGGAACTGCCCGGGCGCGAGCCGGCCGCGGCGCGGGTGCTGCCAGCGCAGCAGGGCCTCGACGCTGGTGATCTCGCCGCCGGGCTCCTTGCCGCGGGCGTGCTTGGCGGGCCCGAGCGCCGGCCCGAGCGGCGGCCCGAGCGCGACGGCGGGCTGCAGCTCCAGGCTCAGCTGCTCGCCGGCGGCGAGGGCCTCGCGCAGCTCGGCGAGCAGGGCCAGCCGGTCGGTGCTGGCGTCGTCGCGCGCCGGGTCGTACCAGGCCACCGGCTGGCCGCCGTGCTTGGCCTGGTACATCGCGATGTCGGCGCGGCGCAGCAGCTCGGTGAGGTCGACGTCGCCGGCCGCCGCGACGACCACGCCGATCGACGGCTCCTTCGACAGCGCGACCCCGTCGATGCGCATCGGGGCGGCGATCTGGGCGCCGAGCTTGCGGGCCCGCTCGACCGCGGCGGCGAGGGCGAGGTCGGCGCCGCCGGCCGCGAGGTCGGTGACGAGCACCGCGAACTCGTCGCCGCCGAGCCTGGCCAGCAGGTCGCCCGCGGAGCCGGCGTCGGCGACCCGCCGGGCGATGACCTTGAGCACCTCGTCGCCGGCGGTGTGGCCCAGCGCGTTGTTGACCTCTTTGAAGTCGTTGATGTCGAGCAGCACCAGGGCGACCGGGTCGCCGGGCGACCGCCGCGCGAGCTGCGCGTTGCCCCGGGTGAGCAGGGCGACGCGGTTGTAGAGGCCGGTCAGCGGGTCATGGACCGCGTCGTACGTGGTCCGCTCGCTCATCGACCGCAGCGCGTCCTGGGTGATCGCGTCGTGCAGCGCGGCGGCGAGGGCGTCGCCGTAGGCGGCGAGCATGTGGTCGCGCGAGCGCAGCTGCGGCACGCCGGCGAGGCGCAGCTCGCCCACCGTCGCCCCGCCGACGACGAGCGCGCGGGTCACCGCCGGCTCGTCGACCGCGTCGCCGTAGGCCCCGCCGCCGGCCAGCACCACGCGGGCGGCGGACGCGCCGAACAGCCGCTTGGCGCCGGCGACCCCGGACTCGGCGGCGTCGCGCCCGTCGAGGCGGTTGAGGTCGCTGGTGGCCTCGGCGAAGTCGTGCCAGGTGCGGCGGTCGTCGTCCTCGCGGAGCCGGTTGGCGTAGAACTGGTGCAGCAGCCAGAGGACCGGCGGCAGGAGCAGCAGCAGGAGCGCGTTGGTCGCGCAGGCCCACACGATGACGAGCCCGGCGACGACGTTGCCGATCACCATGAGCAGCTTGCTGCTGAGCATCGCGGCGAACGTGGCCCGCAGCGTGCCGCCCCGCACCGCCGAGACGTGCAGCGACACCAGCAGGATCGCGATCAGGTAGTAGACGACGGCGCCCGCGCACAGGGCCCCGATGGCCCGCGGGGTCAGCGGCCGGTCGTACACCGGCTGGATCGCCGTCACCGCGGCCACCGAGCAGGAGCCGGCGACGGTCAGCGCCGAGACGCTGAAGAGCAGGTCACGCAGCGTCCGGCGGCGCCCGCCGCGGGCGTCGACCAGGTGCAGCACGGTGTGCGCGACCCCGACGCCGGCCAGCACGGCGAACGGCACGAGGGCGGGCGGCAGGTTGACGCAGAGGACGACGATGGCCGCCTCGCCCCAGGCCAGCCGCGCGTGGCCCTCACCGGCCCGGACCCGCAGGCGGGCCAGCTGGGCGAGCACGACCACGCCGAGGCCGGCGAGGCCGGCCCAGAGCAGCGACCGGTCGGCCGGGCCGACGGCGAACTGATCCAACGGACCACCGGCGAAGCCGCCGGCGACGACCGTCGCGGCGGCCGCACAGAGGGCGGCGGCGATCGCGACGGCGGCGGTGAAGCGCGCCGGAAGCGGTCTCATCACTGCACCGTATCGACCGGCGCCAATGACGCTAGGTATTCCGGCCGACACGCAGCGTGGCCGCGGACCTCGTCTTGGGGGTTCGTCTCGGAACGCTCCTGCGCGTCCACCTTCCGGCCCCCCTTCCCTGCTCTTTCAGGGAGGCGCGCCCGGCGAAAGGAACGCGCACTCCGTGCAGGCTAAAGCACGGAAGAAAGGCACAACAGTGGTCGGTGATGCGTTTCTGCCTCAGGTCAACGGGTGTTTTTGTCAGACGCCCGTCGATTTGTCCTCGTCTGTGGGCCTGCCCGGGCCGGCATCCCGGCCCGCGTCGGCGCGCTGGTCGGGGAACTCGGCGGGCAGGCGGCGGATCCGCGCCGTCATGTTGCGGATCAGCAGCACCGTGGCGATCGCCAGGAGCACGATGATGAGCAGGCCCATCGGCCCGGCCAGCCCACCCGACCTGGTGTCGCCGAAGTTGTTCTCGGCGAGGACGTCCAGTGCGAACACCATGACTTCACCTTACGCCCGTGAAGAGATCGTCTTCCGGCTGCCGTGTCTCGACCAGCGACTTGACCAGCTCGTAGTCCTCGGTCGGCCACACCTTCTGCTGGATCGGCAGTGGGACGGCGAACCAGAAGCCGTCGGGGTCGACCTGGGTGGCGTGGGCGCGCAGGGCGTCGTCGCGGATCTCGAAGAACTCGCCGCACGGCACCCGCGTGGTGACCCGGTCGGTGACGTCCCGCCGGTCGTCCCATTCCTTGATCCACTCCGTGTAGGGCGACTCGCCGGTGGCCTCCAGCATCGCCTCGTGCAGCGCCATCATGCGCTTCCGGGACCAGCCCATGTTGTAGTAGAGCTTCTGCGGCTGCCACGGCTCGCCGGCCTCCGGATAGCGGCTCGCGTCGCCGGCCGCGTCGAACGCCACCATGCTGATCTTGTGGGTCATGACGTGGTCGGGGTGCGGGTAGCCACCCTCCTCGTCATACGTCGTGATGACGTGCGGCTTGAAGCTGCGGATCAGCCTGACCAGCGGCGCCGCCGCCTCGTCCGGGTCCATCAGGCCGAAGCAGCCCTCGGGCAGCGGCGGCAGGGGGTCACCCTCGGGGTAGCCCGAGTCGACGAAGCCGAGCCAGTCCTGCCGCACACCGAGGATCTCCCGGGCCCGGTCCATCTCGGCCCGCCGGATGGTGGCGATGTTCTCCCAGACCTCGGGCCGGTCGAGCTTCGGGTTGAGCACGCTGCCGCGCTCCCCGCCGGTGCATGTGACGACGAGCACATCGACGCCGTCGGCCGCGTATTTCGCCGTCGCGGCGGCGCCCTTGCTCGATTCGTCGTCCGGATGTGCGTGCACCGCCATCAATCGCAGCTGCTCGGCCACGGCTCTCCTCAAGGTGTGCGTCCAACCCCGCGCGCGGGGCGCCCCGGCTAACGACCCTATTGTGGTCGGTACCTCCGACAAAACGACGAGGACGCCTTCCCGTGACCGAGACGCACACCACAGCCAAGTACCCGCCCGGACGCTACGGCCGCCGCCGCGAACCGCAGCCGCGCCGGCGCTGGGTCGTGGCCTGCCTCGCGGCGGTGGCCCTGGTCGCGGGCGGTGCGATCGTCTGGCGGCTCTACCAGCAGTACGGGCCGCAGGAGTACGAGCCGCAGGTCCAGCGCTTCTACAACGTCACCGACGACGGCATCAGCGTCGACTTCGTGGTCCGCAAGGACTCCGACAAGGCGGCGACCTGCCGGGTGCGGGCCCGCTCGGCGAGCGGCGAGGAGGTCGGGCTGGCCGAGGTCGACGTGCCGAAGGGCGCCGAGCCGGTGGTCTCCTACCGGCTGGCCACCAGCGACCGGCCGGTTACTGTGGAGGTGCCGGCCTGCGGGCCACTGCGCTCCAGATGACGCTCCGGAGAACGCCACACGGAATTCACGTAGCCGTGGTGACACGAGTCACTGGTACTTTGGTGGTTTGACCGAGCGTGCCCGTAAGGAGATCTTCAGTGTCGACCACCGACGGCGGACAGGCCACCACCTGGCTGTCGCAGGACGCCTATGACCGGTTGCAGGCCGAGCTGGACGAGCTCATCGCCAACCGTCCGGCGATAGCCGCCGAGATCAACGCACGCCGCGAAGAGGGCGACCTGCGCGAGAACGGCGGATACCACGCCGCCCGCGAGGAGCAGGGCAAGGCCGAGGGGCGCATCCTGTACCTCAAGGAGTTCCTCCGGAAGGCCGTCGTCGGCGACGCACCGACGTCCAACGCGGTGGCCCCCGGCACCGTCGTCACGATCCAGTTCGACGACGACGAGGACGACACCGAGACGTTCCTGCTCGGCTCGCGTGAGATCGCCGCGACGACCGACCTGACCGTCTACAGCCCGGAGTCCGCCCTGGGCAAGGCGATCCTCGGCGCCCAGAAGGGCGACGCGGTGAAGTACACGGCGCCGAGCGGCGCCGAGATCAAGGTGAAGGTGATCTCGTTCGAGCCCTTCGCGGGCTGACCTGCATAGCGCGAGAGGGCGCCCGCGGCGTGGCCGCGGGCGCCCTGCCATGTCCGGAGCCCGGAGGTCCCGCTACACGCCGAAGGTCACCGTGTACCCGGCCGAGCGCAGGGCGTGCACCAGCCGGTCGGAGTGCTCGGCACCGCGGGTCTCGACCGACAGGCCGATCTCGACCTCGCCGAGCTGGAGCCGGGAGTCCTGGCGGCGGTGGGCCACGTCGACGACGTTGGCGCCCTGCTCGGCGATGTACGACAGGAGCTTGGCCAGATGGCCCGGCCGGTCGCCGCAGCGCACGGTGAAGGCCAGGTAGCGGCCGGCCGCGGCGAGGCCGTGCTCGATCACCCGCAGCATGAGCATCGGGTCGATGTTGCCGCCGGACAGCACGGCGACCGCCGGGGTCTCGGCCTCGACCGCCCCGGCGAGCAGGGCGGCGACGCCGACGCTGCCGGCCGGCTCGACCACCGTCTTGCCCCGCTCCAGCAGCATGAGCAGCGCGCGGGAGATGTCCTCGTCGGTGACCGTGACGACGTCGTCGACGAGCTTGCCGACGTGCGCGAAGGTCAGGTCGCCGGGGCGGCCGACCGCGATGCCGTCGGCGATCGTGGCGACCGACTCCAGCCGCACCGGGCGGCCCGCGCGCAGCGACCGCGGGAACGACGCGGCGCCGGCGGCCTGCACGCCGACGATCCGCACGTCGGGCCGGACGGCCTTGACGGCCACGGCCAGGCCGGAGATGAGCCCGCCACCGCCCATGCCGGTGACGATCGTCCGCACGTCGGGCACCTGTTCCAGGATCTCCAGGCCCAGCGTGCCCTGCCCGGCGATGATGTCGGGATGGTCGAACGGGTGGATCAGCACCGCGCCCGTGCGCTCGGCGAACTCGTGGGCGGCCTCCAGGGACTCGTCGACGGTCGCGCCGGCGAACTCGACCCGCGCCCCGTAGCCCTTGGTCGCGGCGATCTTCGGCAGCGGCGCGCCGACCGGCATGAACACGGTGGAGCGGATGCCGAGCAGGCCGGCCGCGAGCGCGACCCCCTGGGCGTGGTTGCCGGCGCTGGCGGCGACGACGCCCCGGCGGCGCTCCTCCGGGCTCAGCCGGGCGATCCGCACGTAGGCGCCGCGGACCTTGAAGGATCCCGCGCGCTGGAGGTTCTCGCACTTGAGCCACGCGGGACCGGACAGCTTGGCGGTCAGTGGCCGGCAGGGCTCCACCGGGGTCAGGCGGGTCACGCCTGCCAGCAGTTCCCTTGCCGCTTGGATCTCGGCGAGCGTCACGAGCTCCGAGGGGACGGTCATGCCCTGATCGTGCCACCCGCCACCCGCAGGCGTGCGATGCGGCCGTACTGTGCGCTCGTCGTGCGGGCGATCAGCAACACGGCGGCGCCCGCCGCGCCCACGAGCAGGGCCGCCCCCGGCAGCCGCAGGACCAGCTGGCGGCCGAAGAGGTGGGCGACGAGCGCCCGGTCCACCGGCTCGCCGGCCGCGGCCAGGTGGCGCACGTGGCCGATCTCGCCGGCGTTGTCGAGCCCGCTCAGCACGCCCAGCACGGTCGCCACCGCCCCGGCGAGCGCGAGGCCGCGGAAGACCCAGGTCAGCACAACCATGGAGCGGCGCAGGCGGGGCACCCGCCCGACGCTGCCGGTGGTCACCCGGCGGTCGCTGACGCCGAACGCGACCAGGTTGGCCCGGGCCCGGGCGTGCCAGCCCCAGGCCGCCACGGCCGCCGCCGTGAGGCTGGCGGCGAGCGCGAGGCCGATGACGATCCGCACGGTGCCGGCCAGCGCGGCCGGCTCGGCGCCGGGCCGGTGCGCGGCCCAGACGTCGGCCAGCGGCGCGAACGCGAGCGCCAGGTTGGCCAGCGCGGCCGCCGCCACGGCCAGCATGGCGGCGGTCGCCCAGTGCGCGATGGCCCGGACCTGCGTCACGTCCGGCGGGCCGCCATCCGCGGCCAGCCCGGCGCGTGCCGCCGCCAGGGTGCCCGCTGCTCGATCTGGCCGGCCAGCCCGAGCAGCAGCAGCTCCGCGCCGGGCGGGCCGACGAGCTGCACGGCGACCGGCAGGCCGTCGGGCCGGACCCCGACCGGGACCACGAGTCCGGGGAAGCCGGCGAAGTTCCACGGCGCCGCATACGGCGCGTAGCGGGTGTTGGCCAGCAGGTTCGCCGCCCACGACCGGGCCGACCAGCGCCCCGCGGCGGGCGGCGCGGTGGCCAGCGCCGGCGTGACCAGCACGTCGTAGCGGCCCTCGGCGAACCAGTTCTGGCAGCGCTCGCGCCAGGCGGCCCGGTCGGCGTCGCGGACCAGGCCCCGGGCGAGGGCCCGCTCGCCGAGCGCCGCGTGCCGGCGGGTGCGCGGCTGGAGGCGCCCGCCGTCGAGCCCGGCGGTGTCGAGGTGGACCCCGGCGAACCAGGTGGCCAGCACCCGGGCCGCCAGCGCCGGCGGGTACACCGGGTCGGCCCGAACGGCGCCGTGCCCCTCCGCGACCAGGAGCCGGACCGCGTCGCTCAGCCCCTGGCGCGCGCCCACGTCGGGGAACACGCCGGTCACCGGGCTGCGCAGGGACACTGCCACCCGCAGTGCCCCCGGAGGGCTCAATGACGGTGTCGTACTGCCGGCCAGTACCGAATATCCAAGATGCGCATCGGCGACGGTGGTGGCGAGGATCCCGTTCTCGGTCATCCCGTACCAGTCGTTCGTCCCGATCCCCGCCGGCACGCTGCCCCGCCCCGGCTTCAGCCCGACGAGCCCGCAGCAGGCGGCGGGGATCCGCACCGACCCGAGCCCGTCGTTGCCGTGGGCGATCGGCACCAGCCCGGCGGCGACGGCGGCCGCCGAGCCGCCGCTCGACCCGCCCGGCGTCCGGTCCGTGCGCCAGGGGTTGCGGGTGATGCCGTCGGCGTCGTCGGTGGTGGCCCAGATGCCGAGCTCCGGCATCCGGGTCACGCCGACCACGATCGCGCCCGCGCCGCGCAGCCTGCGCACGACCTCGTGGTCCTGCTCGGCGACCGGCTGCCGGGCGGCCGCCGAGCCGTTCCACGTGGGCAGCCCGGCGACCGGGGTGTTCTCCTTCACCGCGATCGGCACCCCGGCGAGCGCCAGGTTGCCGAGCCCGGGCTGCTCGTCCACCGTCTCGGCCTCGGCGACGGCCGAGACGGCGCGCACCTCGCGGAACGCGCCGACGATGCGGTCGTACGCCCGGATCGAGTCGAGGTGGTCGGCCACGACCTCGGTCGCGGAGGTGTCACCGCGCCGCACGGCGCGGGCGATCTCCTTGGCGGTGGCGCCTACCCAGGTCGTGGAGCGGTGCAGCATGGGGGGAACACCTTTCCGATCCGGCGGCGGTTCATTGTGTCAACGAGCGAGCGCCTGCTCCAGATCGGCGAGAAGGTCGTCGATCGTCTCGATGCCGACGGACAGACGGACCAGGTCGCCCGGCACCTCCAGCGGGCTGCCGGCCGCGCTCGCGTGCGTCATCCGGCCGGGGTGCTCGATGAGCGACTCGACGCCGCCGAGCGACTCGCCGAGCACGAAGAGCCCGGCCCGGTTGCAGATCTCGACCGCCGCCTCCTCCCCGCCGGCGGCGCGGAAGGAGACCATCCCGCCGTACCGCTTCATCTGCTTGGCGGCGATCTCGTGCCCGTGGTGCTCCGGCAGCCCGGGGTACAGCACCTGCCCGACCGCCTTGTGCCGCAGCAGGAACTCGACCACCTTCTCCGCGTTGTCGCAGTGCCGGTCCATCCGCACGCCGAGCGTCTTGATCCCCCGCAGGGTCAGCCACGCGTCGAACGGGCCGGCGATCGCGCCCATGGCGTTCTGGTGGTACGCGAGCTCCTGCATCAGCTCCTCGTCGGTGCCGACGAGGGCCCCGCCCACGACGTCGGAGTGGCCGCCGATGTACTTCGTGGTGCTGTGCACGACCAGGTCCGCGCCCAGGTGCAGGGGCTGCTGGAGGTACGGCGAGGCGAACGTGTTGTCGACCACGAGCAGCGCGCCGCGGTCGTGGGCCAGCTGGGCCAGCGCGGCGATGTCGGCGATGCCGAGCAGCGGGTTGGTCGGCGTCTCCAGCCACACGATCTTCGTGCGGTCGGTGATCGCGGCGCGCACCGAGTCGACGCTGTGGATCGAGGCCGGGGTGAAGTCGAGGCCCCAGCGCTGCGCGACGCGCGCGAACAGCCGGTAGGTGCCGCCGTAGGCGTCGTCGGGGATCACCACGTGGTCGCCCGGCCGGCAGATCGTGCGCAGCAGGGTGTCCTCGGCGGCCAGTCCGGACGCGAAGGCGAGGGCGCGGCGGCCGCCCTCCAGCGCGGCGAGGCACTCCTGGAGCGCGTCGCGGGTCGGGTTGGCGGTGCGGCTGTACTCGTACCCCTGGCGCGGGCTGCCGACGGCGTCCTGCGCATATGTGCTGGTCTGGAAGATCGGGGGGACCACCGCGCCCGTAGCCGGATCCGGCTCCTGTCCGGCGTGGATGGCGAGTGTCTCGAAGCCGTGGGTCATGGGACGACCCTAGTGGCGTTTAGGCTGGCGGGTGTGGCGGACTGTCTGTTCTGTGCGATCGCGTCGGGTTCCGCGCCCGCCTTCGTCGTGGCGTCCTCGTCGTCTGCTGTCGCGTTCCTGGACATCCGTCCGGTCTTCAAGGGTCACGTACTGGTGGCCCCCCGCGCGCACATCGTGACGCTGACCGATCTGCCGGTTGCCGATCTTGGCGAATATTTCGGATTTGTTCGGACATTGGCGGGGGCGGTGGAGACGGGCCTCTCGGCGGGCGGCACGTTCGTGGCGATCAACAACAAGGTGTCGCAGAGCGTGCCGCACCTGCACACGCACGTCGTGCCCCGGACCAAGGGCGACGGGCTGCGCGGCTTCTTCTGGCCACGCGGCAAGTACGAGTCCGACGAGGAAGCCGCGGCGTACGCATCGAAGATCGCAGCCGTAATACCTTCTTAAGGCGGTTCGGCGCGCGGCGCGGCAGACTTGAGTCCATCAAGGCTTGAAGGAGCTGATCGCGTGTTTCTGCGGTACAAGAAGCAGCTGGACCTGCCGACCCCTTCGACCGCACTGCCGGGCCGCGACGTCGAGATGCCCGTCGCCGCGAAGCACACGGTCCTGGGCACCCCGCTGCGCGGCCCGTGGCCGGCGGGCCTCGAGGTGGCGTACTTCGGGATGGGATGTTTCTGGGGCGCCGAGCGCATCTTCTGGCGCATCCCCGGCGTGTACTCGACCTCGGTGGGCTACCAGGGCGGCATCACGACCAACCCGACCTACGAGGAGGTGTGCTCGGGCATGACCGGCCACACCGAGGCGGTCCAGGTGGTGTACGACCCGGCGAAGGTATCGTTCGAGCAGCTGTTGAAGGCGTTCTGGGAGAACCACGACCCGACCCAGGGCATGCGCCAGGGCAACGACGTGGGCACCCAGTACCGCTCGACGATCTACACGACGACCCCGGCCCAGGCCGAGGCGGCGGCGTCGTCCCGCGACCTGTTCGCCCCGGTGGTCCGCGCGACGGGCCGCGGCGAGATCACCACGGAGATCGCCGAGGCGGGCCCGTTCTACTACGCGGAGGACTATCACCAGCAGTACCTCTCGGACGCGAAGAACCCGGGCGGCTACTGCAACCACGGCCCGAACGGGATGACCTGCCCCATCGGCGTCGGCACCCTGCCCGCCTGATCCGTTCGACGAACGGCCATCGCCACCTCGACGGTGGCCGTTCCGCCGTATTACACTTTGTCTTATGTCGACGATTACATTCCGGACGGATGACGACGTCGATCGGGCGCTGGCCGAGCTGGCATCCGGCGACCGCGACCGTTCGCAGGTCATTCGTGACGCGATCCTTGCCGCGTGGCGCGCCCGCCGCGACGAGCAGATCCGCGCCGAGGCGGAAGCCGTTGCAGCGGACACGGACGATGTCGCCGAGGCACGAGCCGTGCTGGCAGACATGGAGTCACTCCGTGCGTGGTGACGTCTACGAACTCAAGGCGCCCCGGGACACGCGCGGCCACCAGCAACGCGGCAACCGATACGCCGTCGTGGTCCAGTCCGACCTGCTGCCACTGTCGACGTGGCTCGTCGCACCGACCTCCACCAGTGCCCGGCCAACCAGTTTCCGGCCGGAGATCGAGGTTCAGGGCAAATCCACATATGTGCTCGCCGAGCAGACCGCGGCCGTCCAGCCCGAACGACTCGGCCAGCTTGTCGGTCACCTTTCGCACCAGGAGATGTCCGCAGTCGACGACGCGCTACGTCTCGTCCTCCATCTCTGACTCCGCGGCGCCCATGTTGTGACATGGACGTCAGGACCACCACCAGCAGCACCTCTCGGACGCGAAGAACCCGGGCGGCTACTGCAACCACGGCCCGAACGGCATGACCTGCCCCGTCGGCGTCACAACCATGCCAAACGCCACCTGACCTGCCGGAACTCTGTGGCCGCCAGTCCTGCTGGACTGCGTGGCCCCGGTCGCCGGGTTCGATCGGGCTCAGCCGGAGAAGGGCGAGTCGCCGGCGATGGCGCGCAGTGCCCGCAGGTGCGCTCCATAGGCCGCGCGCCCTGCATCGGTCAGCCGCAACCACGTGCGCGGGCGGCGGCCGACCCTCCCCTTGTCGACGCTGAGGTAGCCGGCCTGCTCCAGGAGGGCGACCTGCTTCGACAGCGCCGCGTCGGTGATTTCGACGGCGTCGCGGATCAGCGCGAACTCGGCCCGCTCGACCCCTGAAAGGGCGGCCACGATGGAGAGTCGGATCGGGTTGGTCAGCAGCTCGTCGAGGTCGCGCCGGGGATGTTTATGCGTCGCCACGCCGGTCCCGCCAGGCGGAGATGAGGAACGGGGCGGAGACCAGCACCGCCGCCGGAATCCAGTAGGCCGGACGCCCCGCCATGTCCCGGCCGTTCACCTCCACCGCGTCGCCGGCGACGACCAGCACCCCGAACAGAGCCGCCGCCACGTAACCCTCCCACTGACGCCGCGGTGACCGGTCGGCGCGCGACCGCGTGCGGTCGACCCTGCCCCAGAACAGGGCCCACAGCGGAATGAGCGCCATCACGATGAAGACCAGAACCGTACGCAACACCAACGGCCCCACGAAACCCCAGGTGAGCGTCACCGCCGCGAACAGCGCCGCCACGACGAGCTTGGCGACCACGACCCAACGTGCCTGCACGGCGAGAATGCGCCGACGGGACTCGGCCGCCTGCTCCAGCGCAGACCAGGCCTCGTCGCGGGAGATGTCCTCGGGCATGTTGCCAGGGTGACATCTACTTGCCAATGTGACAACTACATGTCACTTCGGGAAGCGTTGACGGTGGAAGATCACTAGCAGCACCTCGAGAACCCGGGCGGCTACGGCGCCCCGGGACACGTCGCCGCGGCGCTCGGACGGTGAACTAGCGCGGTCGGCGGGTCAGGAGGCGGGGCACCGGCTCGCGGTTGCGCCAGGCCTCCGCCTCGCCGCGGGTCCGTCGCCAGGTGTGGCGCAGCCGCCAGGCGAAGACCGGTGCCAGTACGACGGCGGCGCCCAGCAGCAGGAGGGAGTCACGCAGGCTCGGTTCGTCGCCCGCCAGGTAGACGGACCCGACCGGGTCGAGCGGGTCGTAGAGCAGCGTGACCTCCTCCCCGACGTCCGGCTCGTTCCAGGGAGCGTGGCCGACCCAGGTGGTGATCTCCTCCCCGCCGCGGGTGGTGAAGGTGACCGACGCCCACGACTGGCGGTCGCGTAGTTCGCGTACGGTCCCGACCGTCCGCTCGCCCCGGTCCAGCATGTCGTTGCGGTGGCGCAGGTTGCCGAGGCCGCAGTACGCGATGGTCGCCACCAGCAGCGCGCAGAACGCGACGCCCAGGGCCGGGTGCCGGAGCCAGTAGCCGGGGCGCCACCGGCCGCGCGGGTTCGGCTGGGCCGGGCCGGGCGACGCGGTGGGCTCTGGCCGGGCTGCGCGCAGCCGCCGGCCGTACCGCTTGACCATGCCAGCCTCCCCCGCAGACGTCGCCCTCGGGTTGTCAGCGACCACGGTAGATGGCCGGGTAAAGCGGGGCACCGCGCAGCGGCGCCGGTCGATAACATCCGGGACCATGACCGCAGGACGGCTGCCCTGGACGCTCGTGGTGATCCAGGGGGTGATCGTCGCGCTCTACGGGTATGCGGCCGTCGCCTACCTGGCGAGTGACGCCCCCGCCTTCCCCGAGCAGGCGCCACCCGCGTGGGCCTGGCCGGCGGTCGCCGTCGTCGGGCTCGGGTTCGTGCCGGCGGTCGCGGCAGTCCTCGTCGCGGCGCCGGGGCTGGCCTCGCCGCGGCTCAGGGAGGACCGGCCGGCCTGGGCGTGGCTCGCCGGGGCCACCGCCGCCACCGTCGTGATGCTCGCCGTCATGGCCACGCCGCCCGGGTGGGTGCTGTTCGACTGGTACGTCAGCTGAGCGCCGTCCGGCGGGGCGTCGTCGCGTCGGGCGCGGTGCTCGTCGCCGGGTCGCTCATGAGCTGGGAGGTCAACGGGACCATCGGCGGGCCGGTCGGTGTGTCCGGGCTGGAGTCGGGGGGCCTCCTCACCCTCGCCATGGGGATCGTCGCCGCCGTCGCGATCCGCCACCTGCCGGTGGTCGCGGTGCTCGCCGGGGGCGTCGCGGGGGTGGTCGTCGCCAAGGCCTGTGCGGACATCGTCCGGGCGCCCGACCACGTCGACAACTCGCACGACCCGGCGCTCGGGATCGTCGTCGCCGGGGTGGGGGCCCTCGGGGTGCTGTGCGGCGGGATCGTCGAGGTGGTCCGCATGAGCAGGAGCGCAGCGGGCAGGTAACCGCCGCTCAGCAGGTGTGGCGGAAGGAGCGGCGCGAGTGGTGCCGACCGGGGTCTGGGTGCCGACGCCCGTACTGGTCGGGGCGCTCACCGGGGGCCTCGTGGCGTGCGCGGTGCTGCTCGTGGTGGCTGCGTACCTCGTCGTCGTGGTGGTCCAGCCAATCCGCAAGACCGCGGTCATCGCCGACCAGCTCGCCGGCGGGCGGCTCGACCCACGGCTGCTGCGCACCGGGCTCGGCGAGATCAGCCGGCTCGGGCGGTCGCTCAACGTCCTCGGCGCCTCGCTCGGGCGCAGCCTCGACGGGCTCGCGCAGCTCGTCGAGGCGCAGACCGCCCTGCGGCGGGTGGCCACGCTCGTCGCCCGCGGGGTGTCGCCGTCGGAGGTGTTCGACGCGGTGACGGCGGAGCTCGGGCGGCTCATCGGGGCCGACGGGGCGAACATCGTGCGGTACGAGCCCGACGGGACGGGGACCATCGTCGCGCTGTGGGGCTGGCCCGGGGTACTGCTGCCGGCCGGGACCCGGATATCGCTCTCCGGCGAGAGCGTCTCGGCGGCCGTGAAGAGCACCGGACGGGCCGCGCGCATGGACAGCTACACGCGCTCGGCCGGCCCGCTCGCCGAGTTCCTGCTCGCGAAGGGCATCCGGTCGGCGGTCGGTGCACCGATCTACGTGGAGGGGCGGCTCTGGGGCGTCGTCACCGCCTCGATGGTGCGTGACGAGCCGCTGCCCTGCGACGCCGAGCTCCGGCTGGCCGACTGCACCGAGCTCGTCGCCACCGCGATCGCCAACGCCCAGGCCCGCACCGACCTCGTCGAGTCGCGGGCCCGCGTCGTGCTCGCCACCGACCAGACCCGCCGGCGCATCGAGCGGGACCTCCACAACAGCGTCCAGCAGCGGCTGTTCTCGCTCGGGCTGGCGCTGCGGGCGGCCCAGGACGAGGTGCCGCCCGGCCTGCCGGAGCTGCGGGACCGCCTCGCCGCGGTGGCCGCCGGGCTGGCGGCCGGGCTCGACGAGCTGCGCGAGATCTCGCGCGACATCCATCCGCAGATCCTCACCGACCGCGGGCTGGCCTCGGCGGTGAAGGCGCTGGCCCGGCGTTCGCCGGTCGCGGTGGAGTTGGAGGTACTGCTGGAGACCCGCCTGCCGGAGTCGCTCGAGGCGGTCGCGTACTACGTGGTCGCGGAGTCGCTGGCCAACGCCGCGCGGCACGCGGAGGCCTCGGTCGTCCACGTCTCGCTCGGGGTGCGCGAGCAGCGGCTGCACCTGTCGGTGAGCGACGACGGCAAGGGCGGCGCCGACCCCCACCGGGGTTCCGGCCTGATCGGCATCAGCGACCGCATCGAGGCGCTGGGCGGCACGATGACGCTCTTCAGCCCACGCGGCGGCGGCACCGCGCTCGACCTCGAACTGCCGATCCCCGAGTAGCACGGGCAACCGGGCCGACACCGGCACAGTGCGGCCCGGGATCCACAGGATCCCGGGCCGCACTGGTGCTGGCAGGCGAGGGCGCGGCCGCGATGTACGCGGGGAACCACGACGTGCACTCGCCTGCCGGGTGGATCCGCCCGTTCCCTGGGGAGGACGCCTGGCCGGAGGCGTTCGGAGCCGACGGAGGCATGCCGGCAACCGTTCCCGGGCGGATCTTTTGTGTTGCGGGACCACGTACGTTGGCGGGTGCGCCGAAGTCTCCGCGGGGATCAACGATCGTGCTGGAGGAAGGAGCCCGGTTGCCGAGGTCGATGTAAGCAGTCAGGCCGCCGACCTGGGCGGACAACCAGTGCGACATCCTTCCGACCACCCGAGCGGGGACGGCGGGGCGCCACCCATAATGTCGCCATGGAGAGCCCCCTCTTAGCCCGTATCCGTGACGCGGTGATCGGCGACGACCAGGTGATGTGGGGGCCGTTCGGCGCTCGCCGCGTCACGTACGCCGACTACACCGCCTCCGGCCGCGCGCTGGACTTCATCGAGCGGTTCGTCCGCGACGAGGTGCTGCCGCGGTACGCCAACACGCACACGGAGTCGTCCGGCACCGGGCTGCAGACCACCCGGCTGCGCGAGGACGCCCGCCAGATCGTCAACGAGGCGGTCGGGGGCGACGCCGAGACCGTCGTCATCTTCACCGGCTCCGGGTCGACGGCGGCGATCGACAAGATCGTGCACATCCTGGGCCTGCGGGTGCCGGCCGGCCTGGAGGACCGCTACGCGCTGTCGGACGCGATCCCCGCCGCCGAGCGGCCGGTGGTGTTCATCGGGCCGTTCGAGCACCACTCCAACGAGCTGCCGTGGCGGGAGTCGATCGCCGACGTGGTGGTGATCCCGGAGAACCACAACGGGCTCATCGACCTCGACCGGCTCCGCGCCGAGCTGGAGCGGTACGCCGACCGGCCGCTGAAGATCGGCTCGTTCTCCGCCGCCTCGAACGTGACCGGCATCGTCACCGACACCCACGCGATCTCGGCGCTGCTGCACGAGCACGGCGCGCTGTCGTTCTGGGACTTCGCGGCGGCGGCGCCGTACGTCGACATCGCGATGTACGGCACCGGGCCCGGCGAGTACAAGGACGCCGTGTTCATCTCCCCCCACAAGTTCGTGGGCGGCCCCGGTACCCCGGGCGTCCTCGTCGTGCGCCGCGAGGTGCTCACCAACCGGGTGCCGACGGTGCCCGGCGGCGGGACGGTGGACTACGTCAACCCGACCGACCACCACTACATCGCCGACCCGGCGCACCGCGAGGAGGGCGGCACCCCGGCCATCGTCGAGTCGATCCGGGCCGGCCTGGTGTTCCAGCTGAAGCAGGCGGTCGGCACGGACACCATCCGCGCCCTGGAGGAGGGCTTCCTGCGCGAGGCGATCACGTCGTGGCGGACCAACCCGAACATCGAGATCCTCGGCAACCTCGACGCCTCGCGGCTGTCGATCGTGTCGTTCGTGATCCGCCGGCCCGGCGGGCGCTATCTGCACCACAACTTCGTGGTCGCCCTGCTCAACGACCTGTTCGGGATCCAGTCCCGGGGCGGCTGCTCCTGTGCCGGCCCGTACGGCCACCGCCTGCTCGGCATCGACATCGAGCGCTCGCACCGGTTCGAGCAGGAGATCATCGCGGGATGCGAGGGGATCAAGCCCGGGTGGGTCCGGGTCAGCTTCAACTACTTCATCTCGCCGACGGTGTTCCGGTACATCGTGGAGGCGGTCCACATCGTGGCGTCCCACGGCTGGGCGCTGCTGCCGCAGTACCGCTTCGACCCGCAGACCGGGCTCTGGAGGCACCGCGACGGCCTGGTCGAGCCGCCGCTGCGGCTGTCCGAGCTGCACTACGACGAGTCCGGCGAGCTGCGCTGGCCGTCGCGGCACGAGCGGGCCCCCGAGTCCGACCTGTCCGGATATCTGCGATTTGCCCGCGAGCTGGTCGAGTCCCTCGGGACGGACGAGCAGCAGCAGCCGGACGGCATCGTGTCGGCCAACTTCGAGGCGCTGCGCTGGTTCGACCTGCCGGCGGTATCGCTGTTGGCGTAACCGGGCGGGCATGCCGGGCGACGGCCGGGTGTTCCAACCGGCATGGACCCAGAAATCGACGCCCTTGACGCGTACAGCCGGGTCGTCTCCAGCGTGGCGGCCTCGCTGCTGCCGAGCGTGGCCAGCCTGACCGTGCGCAGCCGGCGCGGCGAGGGGGCCGGCTCGGCCGTGGTGTACACCCCGGACGGCTTCGTCCTGACCAGCGCCCACGTCGTCGCGGGCGCCGACGGCGGCCTGGCCGAGTTCACCAACGGCACCCAGACCCGGTTCGACGTGGTGGGCGCCGACCCGCTCGCCGACCTGGCGGTGCTGCGCATCCGCGAGGTGGGCGTGCCGCCGGCGACCCTCGGCAACGCCGACGACCTGCGCATCGGCCAGCTCGTGGTGGCCGTGGGCAACCCGCTCGGGCTGGCCGGCTCGGTCACCGCCGGCGTGGTGAGCGCCCTGGGCCGCTCGCTGCCGGTCCGCGACGGCCGGCACGTGCGGCTCATCGACGACGTGATCCAGACCGACGCCGCGCTCAACCCGGGCAACTCCGGCGGTGCGCTGGCCGACTCGACGGGCAAGGTGGTCGGGGTCAACACCGCGGTCGCCGGGATCGGGCTGGGCCTCGCGGTGCCGATCAACACCAACACCCGGCTGATCATGTCGGAGCTCATGTCGAGCGGGAAGGTCCGCCGGGCCTGGCTCGGCGTGGCCGGCACCCCGGTGACCCTCCCCCAGCCCCTGGCGGAGCGCACCGGGCAGAAGAAGGGCCTCCGGCTGGTCGAGGTGGTGCCGGGCAGCCCGGCCGGCGAGGCCGGGCTCTACGTCGGCGACGTGATGATCTCCGCGGGCGGCCGGCCGATCATCGGCGTGCAGGACGTGCAGCGGCTCATGCTGGGCCCGGCGATCGGCACCCGCCTGCCGATCACCGTGCTGCGCAAGGACGCCCTGGTGGACGTCGTGGCGGTGCCGGAGCCGCTGACCTAGCTGAGCCGCTCCAGGACCATCGCCATGCCCTGGCCGCCGCCCACGCACATGGTCTCCAGGCCGATCGACTTGTCGTGCCACTGCAGCGAGTTGATCAGCGTGCCGGTGATCCGGGCGCCGGTCATGCCGAACGGGTGACCGACGGCGATGGCGCCACCGTTGACGTTGAGCTTCTCCAGCGGGATGCCCAGCCGGCGATACGACGGGATCACCTGGGCGGCGAAGGCCTCGTTGATCTCGACGAGGTCGACGTCGTCGATCGTCATGCCGGCCCGCTTGAGCGCGCTGCGGGACGCCTCGACCGGGCCGATGCCCATGATCTCCGGCGACATGGCGGTCACGCCGGTCGAGATGATCCGGGCCAGCGGCGTGATGCCGAGCTCGCGGGCCTTGACGTCGCTCATGACGACCACGGCGGCGGCGCCGTCGTTGAGCGGGCAGCAGTTGCCGGCCGTGACCCGGCCGTCGGGGCGGAACACCGGCTTGAGCCCGGCGACGCCCTCCATCGTCACGCCCGGGCGGGGGCCGTCGTCGGCCGTGATCACGTCGCCGGACGGCGTCGTCACCGGCGTGATCTCGCGGGCCCAGAAGCCGTTCTTGATCGCCTCTTCGGCGAGGTTCTGCGAGCGGACGCCGAACTCGTCCATCTCCTCGCGGGTCACGCCCTCGATCTGGGCCAGGTTCTCGGCGGTCTGCCCCATCGCGACGTAGATGTCGGGCAGCAGCCCGTCCTCGCGCGGGTCGTGCCAGGTGACGCCGCCCTCGGCGCTCCTGGCGGTGCGGGCGTAGGCCTCGGCGAACGCCGGGTTGTGCCAGGAGCCGCCGACCGCCGCGGCCGCGTCGGGCGGCAGGACGTCGGAGTTGCCCCGCGCGTACCGCGAGACGCACTCGACCCCGGCGGAGATGAACACGTCGCCCTCGCCGGCCTTGATCGCGTGGAACGCCTGGCGCGTGGTCTGCAGTGACGACGCGCAGTAGCGGGTGGTGGTGGCGCCCGGCAGGTGGTCGAACCCGAGCAGGGTGCCCACCACGCGGGCCATGTTGAAGCCCTGCTCACCGCCGGGCAGGCCGCAGCCGAGGTACAGGTCTTCGATGTCCCGCGGGTCGAGCTGCGGGACCTTGTCGAGCGCGGCCCGGACGATGGTGGCGGTGAGGTCGTCGGGGCGGAGGTCGCGCAGCGATCCCTTGGCGGCACGGCCGATCGGGGACCGGGCGGTGGCGACGATGACAGCTTCCGGCATGCCCTGACGTTACCTTTGGGTAACGACACCGGGCGAGCGGGTGTGACAAACCTGCACGCCAAGTGTCGGTTCCAGGTCCGCGTTCCAGGTCCGCGTTCCAGGTCCGCGTTCCAGGTCCGCGTTCCAGGTCCGCGTTCCAGGTCCGCGTT
>NZ_JBEXCY010000125.1:0-32983 GCF_040605515.1 Dactylosporangium sp. NPDC005572
TACCTGCTCGACCCGGTGGCGTACCGCGCGGTTCGGACGTGGGAGGAGCGGGAGCGGACGGTCGCCTACCGGATCGTTGCCGGTGACCAGGCCTTTGCCACGCACGCCACGAGTGGTCAGGGGTTTGCGTGGCGGTGCTCGACGACGGCGTTCCTGGCTGCGGCGGTGGAGCGGATCGACGCGCTGGACGTTGCCGCCGTCCGTGCGGAGTTCTCGGTCGTCGAGATGGACGACCTCGGGTTGTACAAGGTGCATCGCGAGGAGGACGACGAGCATGCCTTCGCCCGCGTACTGGCCCAACTGCGCGCGTTCGCCGAACACTGCCGCGGGGTCGTCGCGCGCGACCTCGACCTGATCATCACTCTGTACTGAGCGACAGCTCCTCGAGGCCGCGCGCAGTTCCGGCTCAGAGCTGCGAGCCGCCGCCGTCCACGGCCAGCTCGGCGCCGGTCGTGTAGGTGGCCTCGAAGGCGAGGAACAGCATCGCGCGAGCGACCTCGACCGGGGTACCGAGGCGCAGCATGGGGTTGTCGGCGGCCATCTGCGCCTTGGTCTGCTCGGCGGCCTCGGCCGGCATCGACTTCTCCAGGATGCCGGAGTCGATGGGGCCGGGGCTGACCGCGTTGACGCGAACCTTGCGGGGGAGCAACTCGCGGGCCAGGCTGCGGGTCATCGAGCGCACGGCTGCCTTGCTGGCCGCGTAGGCGCTGAGCATCGGCAGTCCGAGCACGTTGGCCACGGAGGTGGTGAGCACCACGCCGCCGCCCTCGGCCATCAGCGGCGCGAGCTTCTGGACCGTGAAGTACGGGCCCTTGGCGTTGATGGTCAGCAGCTGGTCGAAGAGATCCTCGCTGGTCGCCTCGAACGGCGCGAACCCGTTGACGCCCGCGTTGGCGAACAGCGCGTCGACCGTACCGAACTCGGCCTTGACCGTATCGGCCAGCGCGTTGATGTCCGACAGCGAGGCGGCGTCGCTGCGGACCGCGATCGCGTTCACGCCGAGCCGTTCGCGGGCGGCGTCCAGGGCCTTCTCGTCACGTCCGGTGATCAGCACCCGGGCGCCGCCGTCGGCGAGCAGCCGCGCCGCCGCGAAGCCGAATCCGGTGCTGCCACCGGTGATGACGACCTTCTTGTCCATATACATGGTTATTCCTCCGGAAAAGTTGGACAAGAGCCAGTCAACTCCCGTTCGTGATGGGCGTCCAAGACCCGTTCCGCACCCCGTCATGCAGGAATGACATGACGAGTAGGCTCGCGGTGTGCCTGATCTGGACCTTCGGCTGGTCCGCTACTTCACGGCCGTCGCGGAGCACCTGAACTTCGCCAGGGCGGCTGAGGAACTGCTCGTCGCCCAGCCCTCCCTGAGCCGTCAGATCCAACGCCTGGAGGACGCCCTGGGCGTACGGCTGCTGGAGCGCACCACGCAGGGCAGCCGGCTGACCGCGGCCGGCGCGGCCTTCCTGCCGCAGGCCCAGAAGCTCCTGTACACCGCCCAGCAGGCGGTGCTCACCGCCCGCGCCGCGGCGCCGCCTCGCACGATCACCATCGGGTACGTCGAGGACCTCGTCATCACGCCCGCGGTCCGCGACCTGCGCCGCCGTCAACCCGACGCCCACGTCCGCACGCACCACCTCGACTGGGACCAGGCCCGCGCGCTGCCCGACCGCCACGTCGACGCCCTCGTTCTGCGGACGCCGCTTCCCATCCCCGGCGACGGCCTGCGGGTGACCCCGCTCTACGACGAGCCCCGGGCCCTGCTGGTCCCCGTCACCCACCGCCTGGCCGGCAAGGAAGCCGTCACGATCGGCGACTTCGCCGACGAGCCGCTCGTGGCCTGCGCCGGCATGGCCTCCCTGTGGACCGGCTTCTGGCGCCTGGACCCGCGGCCCGACGGCGGCCCGGCGCCCCTCGGCCCGATGCTGGTGGACACGTTCGAGGACAAGCTGGAAGCGGTCGCCGACGGCCGGGCGATCGCATTGATCCCGGCGGACGACCGGCGCGTCACCCTCCGGGACGACCTGACTACCGTTCCGGTCGAGGGGATCGAGCCCTGCCAGGTCGTCGTCGCCACGCGCCGGGGAGACGCCAACCCGTTGGTTGCCGCCTTCCTCGACTCGGCAAGCAAACTTCTGACTCGGTAGACCACACCGGGATGTCCGTGCGCGGCCCCTGACAGGCGCGGGGCCGGGGTCGGTGATTCCGGGCGGGGTGGAACCGATCGCGGCTGCTGTGCGCCTGCAAGAGGTGACCGTGCTTTCCGAACCGGCCGTTCGGGGCGACTTCGACGCGCTCTACGCGGCGCAGTTCGCCCCCATGGTGCGGCTGGCGTGCGTGACGACCGGCAGCGTACCGGCGGCGGAGGACGTCGTGCAGGAGGTGTTCCTGGCGTTGCTGCACCGTCCGGACGTCCGCGAACCAACCGCATGGCTGCGCCGCGCCGTCGTGTCCAGGTGTACCTCCTGGGTGCGTCGCCGACGGCTGGAAAACCGTCACGCCGGCCAGCCTGAGCCTGAACCGCTCGTACCGCTGGGGCCCGACGCGATCGCCGTCCGCGCCGGCCTCGCCCGGCTGCGTCCGCGGCACCGGGCGGCCATCTTTCTGCGCTACTACCTCGACCTGTCCGAGGCCGACATCGCCGACGCGCTGAACTGCCGGCCGGGCACCGTCAAGTCCCTGCTGCACCGGGCCCACTCCGCACTGCGGGAGCACCTCGATGACCACTGACCATCGCCTGCGCGCCGCCGTCCACGAACTCGTCGAGGCGATCCCTGTGCCCGCGGTGGCGCCGCCCGTCAGGCCGCGGCCCGCTCGCCGATCGTGGCGGCCCGTGCTCGTGGCCGCCACGGTCGTGGTGCTGCTGCTCGCGGTGGGGCTGGTGCGCCTGCCGGCGGCACCGAGCGCACCGGCCGCCGGCCCCGCCACGCTGCCGCGCGTCTTCGCCGACCACTCCTACCTCACCGCCACCGTCTCCGCCGCGCCTGCCGGGCCCGCGATCGCCGTCTACGGGTACGGGCAGGGCGACCTGCCCTTCCAGACCCCGCAGCTCATCGCCGTCGGGGTGGACGGGCGCACCTACCGCGAGATCGACCTTGCCAGCAGGCGCGGCCGGCCGGTCGAGGCCCCTCTGCTGAAGTCACCGGCGGCGCCCGTCCTGCTGTCCCCCGACGGCAGCAGGGTTGCAGTCGCCGACGATCGCGGGCCGGTCCACGATGTGGCGATCGTTGACCTGACCACCGGCCGTACCCGCAGCTACCGGGTGCCGGCCGGCTCGGCGGTGCAACTGCTCGCCTGGTCGCCGGACTCGATGCGGCTCGCGTACGCCGCCGCGCCGTACCGGGCGGACAGCCATGGCGACCCCCGGATCGCGCTCGCCGCCGACGGCGAACTGACAGTGCTCGACCTGGCCACCGGTGGCACGTCCACGGTCGCCGGGCAGCGCGGGGTGCTCGACGCGGCGTTCTCCCCCGACGGCCGGACGCTGGCCGCCCAGGTCGCCACCGAGCTGCGCCTCCTCACCGCCGGCGGTGGGAGCACGGTCGTCCCGCTGCCGGAAGGGCACCGGCTCGGCGGGCCGGCCGCCTGGTCACCCGACGGCAGCCGGCTCGCGCTCTTCCGGGTGGCCGCGGGCAGCCCGTCCTGGGCGGCCGGATACTGGTCGCCGAGCGGGTTGGCGGTCCTCGACCTGCCCACGGAAGTGTCCACGCCGCTCGACACCAACGCGACCAGGATCCTCGGTTGGCAGGGCGCGGACCTGTTGGCAAGCAACGGCGACACGATCGTCTCGGTGCCGCCGACCGGGCCGGCCCGGGTCCTCGCCCGGCTCCAGCCCGGCAACGACCACTGGATCGACACGGTCCAGTTGGCGACCGCCCGTACCGGCGACCTTCAGGTACGCGATACCGGCGTCGATCGCGGCCCGTGGCCGTGGTGGCTGCGGGTGCTCACCGTCGGGCTGCTCCTCCTGGCGGGCGGCGTCGTACTCATGGTGCTACGCCGCCGACGGGCCCGTTGACGCGTGGCGGCAGCGACGCCGGCGACCGCACCCCAGCCGACCGGCTGTTCGCGGAGGCGGCCGACGGCCGGCCCGGGCCGCAGCTGAGCCGGCTGCTGGCCCGCCTCGCCGTCCGCACCGGCCTGCCGGCCCGGGACCACGACCTGTTCGCCGGACTGCTGACCGGCGTGTTCGCGGAAGGGCAGTGGAGTGTCGACGCCGTGCTACCGGTGCTCGACGCCGAGGCTCTCGCGGCGGTACCGGCCGCAGCCGCGACCGCCGCCGGCGACCGCCACGACCGAGTGGTCGTCGCCGTGGCCCGCTTCGCCGAGCAGACCGGCGACCTGGACCTGCTCGGCGCCATGCTCGACGTGGTGCCGAACGCCCAGAGCGCGTGGCTGGCGGCCGGCCGTGCCGCGATGGCGCTGGCCCGCCGCGGCGAGCTGCGCGACGCGGTCGACGTCGCCCACCGCTGCGGCCTGGCGGCACCAGGCTGACGGAGGCGCGGCGGGCAGCTGGGGCACGAGCGCGCGACGTCAGCGCGACGGTTTGCGGGCCTCTCGGCGTCGCGACCGCCAGCCGAAGCCCTTGCCGCCCTCGTCGTCGTGCTCCGCGGCCGCGGCGCGGGCCTCGTCGAGCTGGACGCGCAGCTCGTCCACGAGGTGCCGGCGCTCCTCGGCGCGGGCCTGCGCCTCACGCCCGGCGGCCTGCGCCTCGGCCGCCTCGGCCTGCGCGCTGGCCAGCTCGGCCCGGCGGTGCTCGTCGGCGGACTCCAGCGCCGCGACCTGTTCCCGCAGGGTGTCGACCTGGCCCTCCAGGTATGCGATCCGCAGCTCGGCCTGCCGCAGCCGGGCGACCGGTGATCGGTCGTCCTCCAGCGTGGTCGACAGTTCCGTCGCGGCGTGGTCCGACATCGTCGCCTCCCGATGCACGAAGCTGACCTGAGGGCGCTGACGGTATCGCTGTTACCTGAGAATTGGCTGGATGTTCCGCGGCCGGTCACCTCCGGATTCACACCGAGGTGCTGACGCCGTGCGGGCAGCCGTCTCACCGCCCCTACTTGACCGCAATCTGTACCGGTTGCCGCTCGCCGGACTTCACGGCGATCAGCCGAGCACCGTCGGCCCGGAAGTTGGCGGAGAAGAAGATCCCTTCCGCGAGCCTCTTCGGCCTGCTGCAATCCGTATCGGGGCCGTTCGAGCACAGCCACACGCCGGGTTCGCCCCGGTGCCGGGCGCTCACCGCGACGGCGCCGGAGTCGGTCAGCGCCAACGCATACGGCGTGCTGAATCCGCCCGGCAGCACCCGGACCGTCTGCCGGACGAGATCGTGGACCACGACGAACCATTCGCCGTTGAAGTCCGGCAAGCCGGTGCACCATCCGTCGCAACGGTGTGCGAAGAACGCGAGGTGTTCCCCGTCGGCGGTGATCGCGGGTCGGCGAGCCAGCGCATGTGCGGCGCAGCCGGACCCGCCGGGTGGTGGCAGGTCGGAGGCCAGCGACACGGACCCACCGGGCATCGGCACCGTGAGCGCCAACGGTCGCACGCCACCACCGCTGTCCAGCCGGCCGATGCCGGAGCATCCGCTCGAGTACCCCACAAATCCCGCCCCGGCGGACTCGGACCAGACACCGTCCTCGATCGAAACGCGAGCTTCCGCAGGATCGGCAACGACGGCGGCCAGTTGCTCCACGCGACCGGTCGACAGTTCCAGCGAGACGAGCCGGACGGTGTCCCGCGCAGACAGCCCGTTGCGCTCCGCCTCCAGCTGAGCCTCACCGCAGGCGACGGTCAGGCCCACCCGGGCACCGGAGAGCGGGAAGACCGACGGGATCGTGTCGGGCTGGCAGTACTCGAACGGGTGCTGCCGAAGCTTCCCCCCGGCCGCACCCGAGTACAGCTTGGCCGGGTGTTCCCTGAGCGTCGTCGCCGCCACGACGCCGCCGTCGGGCGCCCAACCGGCGGCGGTCAGGACCTCACCGAAGCCGGGCCCGGAGCAGGCCGCCAGGCACATCACCACAGCCGCCAGCGCCGCAACGGGCGCCCACCCGCCGGCACGGGCCCCGTGAGTCGTCATGGGCGGATCATCTCAAGGACCCCGCGCACCGACCACAACCCACACGACACCGGGCGCGTGCGTGACGGCTATTTCCGGCGCCCGGGCGCGGTCACGGTGTCCTCCACGGCGGCCAGGTGCAGCTTCATCGCATTGGCCGCCGCGTTGGCGTCGCGCTCCGCGATGGCGGCGAGGATGGCGTCGTGCTCGTCGGCCGCCTGGATCGCCCGGCCCGGTACGGCGGCCGCGGCTATGGCCTGCTCCTGCAGGACCGAGCGGAGCTCCGAGACCAGCCGGGGGAACAGCGGGTTGGCGGTCGCGGTGGCGATGGCCACGTGGAAGTCGGCATCGATGCCGACCCGGATGGAGGGGTCCTGCTCATCACGGAACCGCACGAGCAGCGCGGTCATCGCCTTGAGGTCGGTCCGCGAACGGCGCTCGGCCGCGAGGGCGGCCAGGGGCACCTCCAGCGTCCGGCGGACCTCGTGCAGGTCGCGGGGCAGGTACTTGCCGGTCAGCAGTTGCGACGGCGCGAACTGCGCGTCGACGAAGGTGCCCTTGCCGGCATACGAACGGGTGAGACCGAGCGCGTTCACGCTGTGCAGCGCCTCACGGATCACCGAGCGGCTGACCGCGAACGACTTGGACAGCTCGGCCTCGGAGGGCAGCCGCTGACCCACCGCGAACTCACCCGACTCGATGAGTTCGACGAGTTGCGATCGCACGTGTTCCGCGGCGGTGCGCTGCGCGACGGGGATCACCTTCACGGCTGCCAGGTTAACAGCCTGTCGGGCAGCCGGGCGGTCAGAACTAGCCATCGATACGCACCGGCGCTGACCAGGTCGACTCGCACGGGCTGCCGGCGGCGTACACCAGCGAGCGAGCCGCAAGATCAATCACGATCCCCGCGATGGTGCAGGTGCGCTCGGCCACGGGCTGGGCCGCGTCCGGGTGCTGGCACACGCTGTACGGCGCGTCCGCGTGGTCGGCCAGCGCCTCCTGCAGGCTCTCGATCGTGTGGGTGTCGTGTTGCTCCACGCGCGCGGTCAGGTGGTGCAGCCGGTTGCGCGTGTGCGCCTTGCGCTCCAGATAGCGGTCCACCCCCGTGAGACCGTCGACCAGGAAGTGGTTGGCGTGCGTGACCACACCGCCGACGGGGGTGATCACGCCGCACGCGCCGTCGCCCGGTCCGGTCTCGACGTCCGCGCAGAACCCGCCCGCGTCGGCGATGAGATAGTTTGCGGAGTTCGCCCGTGATGTGGATTGGATCCGTTTGGCGGCCTCCGCACCGCTGTCGCTGTCGAGCACCGATCGCAGCAGCACGTGGTACGGAACGCCGAACCGGCCCTCGTCCCCGTCCGAGATGAGGGTGTTGGTGCACAGGCCGACCCCGCTGGAGTTGATCCCGACCTTCGCCAGCATCCCGGCCTCGACCACCGTGACGAAGTCCGGGCCGTCGTCCCGGCGCACCTGCAGTACGATCGCGGTCTCCCGCGCACCCTCGATCCAGTCCCAGTTCTGGCCCATCAGCGCGGTACCGGAGGTCGTGCGCTCGCGGGTCAGCGCGAACGACGTGCACTCGGTGGATGCCACCGCCCGGGCCCGGCCGGGAGCGGCGAACATGATCTCGCTGCGGGTGTTCAGGGCCAGGATGTCGGCCACCTCGACGCCGGCCCCGCGGGCGATCGCCCGGATCTCCCGCGCGGACGCCGGCGAGAAGTCCTCGATGGGACCGGCGAACCGGAGTCCGTGTCGCCGCACCGTTGCCCAGTCCCACGACGCGTAATGCATGAACACGTCGACATAGGTCCGTAACGCGTGCTCGATCCGGGTCCGCGCGGCGAGACCGTACTGGTATCCCCGCTCTTCCGGGTCGCCCGCGACGGCGACGATGTCGTACCCGGAGGCGACTGTCCGCGCCATGCCCGCACCTCCACTTGTAGCTTCTGGCTTCGCCCGCCTGGCAGGCTATCAGGTTGCATGACAAGTTGTCCTTCCCCGGCGGGGCCGCCATTGCCTAGACTCCTGTCCGACAGCCCGACAGGAGTCGCTCAATGCAGGTAGACCTTCCCCTCGATCAACTGGTGCGGTACGAGTACCCGCACCCCGAGCCGGGGGACTTCGACGCCTTCTGGGGCCGGACCCTGCGCGAACAGGCCGCTCATCCCCTCGATCCGCGGTTCGAGCAGGTGGACGCCCTGGTTCGGACCGTTGATGTGTACGACGTCACGTTCGGCGGATACGCCGGGGACGACGTACGGGGGTGGCTGCTGCTGCCGCACGAGCGAACCGGCCCCCTGCCGCTCGTGGTGGAGTACCTGGGCTACGGCAGCGGACGCGGGCACCCGGTCGAGTCGCTCGCCTACGCCAGTGCCGGCTTCGCGCACGCCATCATGGACTCCCGCGGCCAGGGCAGCGCCCTGCGGGCCGGCCACACCGCGGACCCGCACGGGGCGGGCCCGTCCGCGCCGGGGTTCATGACCCGGGACATCCTCGATCCCGAGCGGTACTACTACCGCCGCCTGTTCACCGACGCGTACCGGTTCGTCGATGCCGTGGCGACCCACGAGGCCGTGGCACGCGACCGGATCGCGGTGACGGGACGCAGTCAGGGAGGTGCCCTGGCGCTCGTGGCCGCCGGCCTGCGCGACGATGTCCGGCTGGCGATGCCGCATGTGCCGTTCCTGTCCGCGTTCCGGCGTGCGGTACAGGTGACGGACCACAGTCCTCATGGGGAGATCGTCAAATGGCTGGCCGCCCACCGCGGTTCGGTGGAGCGCGCCTTCGAGACGCTCGCCTATTTCGACGCCGTGTCCTTCGCCCGGCGGGCCACCTGTCCCGGCCGGTTCTGCGTCGCCCTGCACGACGTCGTGAGCCCGCCTTCCACCGTTTTTGCCGCCTACAATGCCTATGCCGGGCCCAAGGAGATGACCGTGTGGCAGTTCAACGGCCATGAGGCGGGCGGGCCCGAAGACCTCTTGCGAACCATTCGCGCCGTCCGAGAGCTGGTGTCATGACCATCGTCGACTTTCACCACCACGCGCCATTGGCGTCCTATGTCCGCCGGTTGACGGCGCTGGGAGTCCAGGCTCAGCCGGGCGCCCCGTTTCCGGTGTGGGAACCGGCGGACTCGGTCCGGATGATGGATCGGCTGGGCATTGACCTGGCCGTCCTGTCCGTCGCCTCACCCGGGTTCTATTTCGGCGATCAGACATTCACCACGGCCCTGTGCCGGGACACCAACGACGAGCTGACCGAAGTGGTCCGCGACGGCGACGGGCGGTTCGCGGCGGTCGCCTGCCTGCCGCTGCCCTCGGTCGATGCCGCGCTCACCGAGGTCGAGCGGGTGTTCGACCGGCCGGAGTTCGTCGGCGTCGGCCTGCTCACCAGCTACGCCGGGTCGTACGTCGGCCATCCCAAGTTCGACGCCCTGCTGGAGACCCTGAACGACCGCAGTGCGTTCGTCCACGTACACCCGGTGCTGCCCGCGTGGTGGCCCGAGGGCGAGATCCCCATCCGGCCGTCGGTCCTGGAGTACCTCTTCGACTCGACGCGCCTCATCACGAACCTGCTCCTCACCGATGTGCCGCGCCGATTTCCGCGAATCCGGTGGGTCTTCTCGCACTGCGGCGGCGCGATGCCGGTCGTCGCTCCACGCATGGTGCTGGCCGAAGGCATGCCGGAGCTCGCGGCCGTCGCTCCGCAGGGCGTCCTGCGCGCGCTGGCGGCGTTCCGCTACGACACCGCCCTGTCCCACACCGCGGCCGACCTCGGCGCGCTGCTGTCCTTCATCGACGACACGCGGGTCGTACTCGGAACGGACTTCCCGTTCTCGTCGCTCGACGAGGTGGCCGAGCGTTTCGCCCTCTTGTCCGAGTACCTCGGCGACACGCATCGGTCGGCCGTGTTCAGCGAGAACGCCCGCGAGCTCCTCGGCGACCGGGTGCGGACGCGGTGACCCGGGCCGGCGGCTGGATGGACAGCGCCTGGTAGATGGCCGTCTGCTCGGGGCCCAGCGGCGTGGTCTGCGTGACGCTGCCGGCCGGACCGGCGAGGGTCACCTGGGCCACCCGCCCGAGCTGCCGGTTGATGGTTCGCCAGCTTTGCCCGCTGGAGTGCTCGGCGACGCGGGTCAGCAGCAGGGCCAGCCACCAGATCAGCACGTGCGCGCGGATGCGGTGTCCCGGGCGGTGGGCGGCCGGCCCCGGCAGCAGCTGTGCCTTGAGGTCACGGGCTTCCAGGAGGTTCTTGTAGCCCAGGGCGACGTCTTCGGCGCTGATGTGCGGGTCGGAGGTGGCGATGAGGTACTTGCCGTCGAGCCTGGCGTCGGCCCTGACCTTCGCCAGGTCCACCTTCAGGCGTCCGCCGGGCGACCGGAGCAGCCAGCGGCCGAGGGTGGGGTGGTCGCGCAGCGCGCACTCGGCCCGCACGCGGGCGGCTTCGTCCCGGGCGCACTGGTCGGCGATCCGGGTCAGTTCGGCTTGGAGGTGGCCGACTGCCTCGTCGCGCTGCCGGCGGTCGCGCTGCGCCTGGTCCGGATCGTGGCAGACGACGAACCGGGCGTCCTGACCGTCGAGGCGGACCTCCCGGACGCGCAGATCGTCGCGGACGTACCGGTAGCGGCCCGGGCGGGACAACACCGCCTCGACGAGGCGGTTGCCGTCGCACATGCGCATCCCGGCGATGTAGTGTCCGCCGGCGGGGCGCAGGCCGGCCAGGTCGTCCGCGCCGGAGATGCCGCGCTCGACCACGGTGATGACCCGGCCCGGATGCCGGTCCAGCAGGTCGTCGCGGACCTCGGCCGGGACGGAGTCGTCACCGGCGCCACCCGGCCAGCACCAGTAGCGGACCGGGATGCCTTCCTTGGTCACGGCCAGGCCGACGACGATCCGCTCCCCGTCGTCGCACTCGAAGCGGATGGTGTCGAAGAACAACACGTCGAGCCGGTCGGCCACGGCGAGGAACAGCGACTCCTGCACCCGCGCCTGCGTGTCCGCGTCCACGAGCAGATCCATCACCCGGCGGGCGTGCTCATCGTCCATCGTGGATAGTCCCGGTACGGCGGTCTCCTCGCGCACCCATTCGGCGGCCGACAGCCCGCCCGTCGGGGCCACCGCCCGGTGGGCGACCAGCGCGAACAACACCCGTTCCAGGTTGGCGGTGAACCGCCGCGCGCCGGTGGCCGCACGGACCGCCGCGCCCACGTCGAGGCGGTGCCACAGCCCGTCGAGCAGCCAGGTGGCTCCGACGGTCCGGACATCGACGACGTTCAGCGGCGCGGCGCCGGCCGGCTCGCCGCCACCGAAGTGCCTGCTGATCGACGCGGCCAGCCGCTGCAGCCCGGCCACGTCAACCTGGTCCACTCGGCCCAGGCTCATCAGTACGTCCGGCTTGATCCGCCCGTCCACCCGCCGGTTGTGGGCCAGGGCGACGTAGCGCACCACCGCGCCGTCGGCGTTGGTCCGCGACGTGAACCGCAGGAACATGCCTACGACCAAACCATTCTTGACCTGCTAGCACAAGGTCAAGATACTGAGTCGTGTTACTACACGTTCATCCTTCCGAGCCGCTTCGCGACCGGCCGACACCCCCCTGACCAGCGGCAATCCGAAACCGACCACTCCCGCGTGTGTACCAAACCGCGGGCCCCGGACGCAAGGAAACTCGTAACGAACAGAGCGGAGGCCCTTGCGATCCACCCGACCACGGTGCACCCTGAGGGACAACCTATAGGGCTGTCAGACAGCCGGGCAGGTTGACAGGTCCGGAGGCACCGCGTACCCCGCGCTTTGGCAGGTCTTCGGTCCCCCAGCAGAGGAGAGCAGCGATGCGTGCAAGGAACTTATGGCGCGGCCGTGTCGCCGTGGCCATCGGGCTGACGGGGGCCCTGGCCCTCGCCGCCTGCGGCGGGGCAAGCGACTCGGGCGCAAACAGCTCGGGCGAGATCAAGGGAACCATCGACTTCTGGATGGGCGACCCCATCGGGGACGCCCAGCAGCCGATCATGCAGAAGCTGGCGGACGACTACGCCGCCGCACACCCGGGGACCAAGGTGAACCTCCGGTTCCTCGGTAAGGACGCACACCAGACGTACCTGACCTCGATCGCCGGCGGCAGCGTTCCCTGTGTCGCGCTCATCGGCAACACCTGGACCCCCGAATTCGCGGCGCTCAACGCCCTCGACGTATACGCCGACGACCCCAAGACGCTGCAGGGCACCTACGTGCCCGGCATGATCGAGTCGACCATCTTCAAGGGCAAGTCGTACGCCGTTCCCTATGACACCGGTGTCCGCGCCCTGATCTACCGCAAGGACATGCTGGAGGGGATCGGCAAGACCGCGGCCCCCGCCACCTGGGAGGAGCTGCGCGAGGCCGCCCTGGCCGTCCAGGCGAAGAACCCGGGCGTCAACGGGTTCGGCATCATCGGCGGCGCGCACTGGTACTACCTGCCGCTGATCTGGAACTGGGGCGGCGAGATCGCCAAGCAGAGCGGCGACAAGTGGGTCTCCGAGGCCGGCTCGACGCAGTCCGTCCAGGCGTTCCAGTTCTACTCCGACCTGCTGACCAAGGACAAACTGTCGCCCGCCGGCGCCTCGGCCTGGACCGCCGCCGACGTCGACAAGTCCATGGGCCTGGGCCAGACGGCGATGATGGTCGGCGGGTCGTGGGACCTGCGGACCATCCTCAAGCAGAACCCCGGTCTGGAGAGCAAGCTGGCCACGGCCGTCCTGCCCAAGGGGCCGGGCGGGAACAACGACACGTTCGCCGGCGGCAGCAACCTCGCCGTGTTCCGCGAGTGCAACAACAAGGCGGTGGCGAACGACTTCGTGAAGTTCATGATGAGCAAGGAAAACCTCGTGCCGGTCACCTCGAACCTGGGGCTGCTCCCGGCGACGAACGATGCGCTGGCCCAGGAGAAGGCCACCGGGTCGTTCTCCGCCCCGCTGTTCAAGGCGTACGCCGACCAGGCCGACCACACCCGTTCCATTCCCCCGGTGGCAAGTTGGGGGAAGGTCGAGGGGGCCAACTCCATCGTGAACGCCATGCAATCGATCATGAGCGGCAAGAAGACGGCCGACGCCGCCATGAAGGAACTCGCAGACCAGGTGAACCAGGCAATTGGTTGAGAATGTGAAGACCACAATCCGTCGCGCAGCGTCCTCGGTCACCCCGGGGGCGCTGCGCGAGCGGCGCTTCGTGCGCGGACAGCAAGGCTTCGAGAAGCGATTCCTGCCGTGGGCCTTTCTGGCGCCGCTGCTCGCGGTGATCGCCGGCGTGGTCGGATATCCCGTACTGCGAACGATCTGGCTGTCGTTCCACGACGGCGAGTATCTGCAGAGTGGACCGTTCGTCGGGCTGAAGAACTACCGCGACATCTTCGCCGACCCGTATTACACCGCCGCGCTGCTGCGCACGACCCTGTTCGCGGCCGCGGTGGTCGTCGCCACGATCCTGCTCAGCCTGGCCATTGCCCTGGTCCTCGACTCCGCACCCCGCGCGGCCAAGGTGCTCAGCGTCATTGTGCTGCTCCCCTGGGCCATGCCGCGGGTCGCGTCAGGCATCGTCTGGAAGTGGATGTTCGACGACCAGTACGGCGTGGTCAACTGGCTGCTGGTCAACTGGTTCGGCCTCGACTCCTTCAACGGGTACTCCTGGTTCAGCACGGGTACACCGGCCATGGTGGCCATCACGGTCGCCGTCGTCTGGCACTCGGTTCCCTTCGTGGCGGTCTCCCTGTTCGCCGGGCTGCGCGGCACCCACGGTGAAGTGGTGGAGGCGGCCCGGGTCGACGGCGCCAGCGCCTGGCAGATCCTGCGCCGCATCCGGCTGCCCATGATCCGTCCCCTGCTGGTCGTGATGACCACGATCTCGACCATCTGGGCGTACCAGTCCTTCGACCACTTCCTGGTGATGACCACACCGCCCGGCGGCCCGGACCACTCGACCGAGGTGCTGTCCCTGCTGACCTGGCTCGAGGCCTTCGCCCAGCTCGATCAGGGCTCCGCCGCGGCCATGGCCGTGGTCCTGTTCCTCATGCTGGCCGCGGTGAGCGTGCTGTACGTCCGGCTGAACCGAGAGGACGTTCGATGACGTCACTGTTGCGCCGTGGCGCGCTGTTCCTGCTCGTCGCCGTGATCGTGGTGAGCAGCCTGTTCCCGTTCTTCTGGATGCTGGTCACGTCGTTCAAGCCCGACAGCGAGCTGTTCACCCGCACCCCGCAGTTCATCGTCACGTCGCCGACCGTGGAGCGGTACACGCACCTGCTCGACGGCAACATCCCCACCCAGTTCCGCAACTCCCTCATCGTCGCCGTGGCGACGACGGCGCTGACCGGCCTGATCGCCCTGCTGGCGGGCTATGCCCTGGCCCGCTATCGGCTGCGGACCCGGCACATCCTCACGGTCGTCATCCTCGTCACGCAGTTGCTGCCGCAGACCATCCTCGTCATCCCGTTGTTCACGCTGTTCCGCAACGCCGGCCTGCTCAACACGTTTCAGGGGCTGACCCTGAGCCACCTGGCCCTGACCGTGGGCCTGTGCACGTTCATGCTGCGCTCGTTCGTCGTGGAGATCCCGTTCGAGCTCGAAGAGGCCGCCCTGGTCGACGGGGCGAGCCGGCTGCGCGCCGTCTGGTCGATCGTGTTTCCGCTGGCCTGGCCGGGGCTGGCCGCGAGCTCCGTCTACGCGTTCATCACGTCGTGGAACGAGCTCATGTTCTCGGCGACGTACATGCAGCGGCCCGAGATCGAAACGCTCCCCGTCGCCCTGCAGCAGTACTTCTCCAGCTACTACACCGACTGGGGCGGAGTGATGGCGGCGAGCGTGATCTTCACGATCCCCGTGGTGATCTTCTTCCTCTTCGTACAGAAGCGGCTGATGCAGGGAATGGCATCGGGCGCGATGAAGGGCTAGAAACGGAACAGCGACGCCTGGAACCGGTAGGCGTCCCCGCGGTACAGCTGGCGGCCCACGTCGAAGCACTGGTCGTGCTGGTCGAAGGTCTTCTGGTAACCGACCAGCACCGGATCGCCGGGCTCCAGGCCGAGCAGCTTGGCCTCGCGCGCCTTGACCGCCTCCGCCGCGAGCTCGTAGTCGCACCGGCTGGCCGCGATGTCGTACCGGTCGCGCAGCACGTCGTAGAGCGACTGGCCGGTGAAGTCGACGTCCTCGATGCCGGGTACCCGGGCGGCATCGAGGCACGAGTGGTCGACGCTGAGCGGCGAGCCGTCCAGGAACCTGACCCGGCGCAGGTCGACCACCGGCTGGGAGGTGTCGATGCCCAGGACCTCCGCCTCGGCGAGGGTGGCCGGACGAACCGTGGCCCGCATGACCCGCGACGTCGCCTCCATGCCGCGCTCGCGCGCGACCTCGCTGAGCCCGCGCAGCCGGTTGGGCTCGTGCACGAGCCGGTTCTCGGCGACGAACCAGCCGCGCTGCGGCGACGGCACGATCCGTCCGGCATCGGCCAGGGCGCTGAGCACCTGCCGCAGCGTCGCCCGGCTGACCCCGAGCTCGGTGGCCAGGGTGCGCTCACCGGGCAGCCGGGTGCCGGCCGGGAACTGGCCCACGGTCAGCGCTTCCTGGAGCGCACGGTAGGCCTCGACCGCGTTGTTGCGGCCGTCCACCCGGGCCGGGGAGACCTTGAGGTCGAGTGCCTTCACCACGGCTGCCACTCCTCGGTTGTTCGTGTGCGCTGCATCCTAGTGCTGTGACCGCCAACGTTCACCGGCTTGGTGACGTTATGGTTCCTCGCCGCATGATGCGGTCGAGCGACTCCCCATCACGGTGGGTGGTGGGGCGGGCCGCAGCCGGCCAACCGACCCTCTGCCACTCACCACTTTTGTTGCTGGTGGTGGGCGGCGGGGGTCACGTCGGGACGGTCCGGCACCGGGGAGGTGCCGTCCCGCTCGACGGTGCGTGACCACCCGCGACAGACTCGCCGTGGGTGGAGCTGATCCGCCGCCCGGCGTACGGGTGGCGATGATGGCCGCCGCGACCAGATCGCGGTGCCCAGACGTTGCGCAGTGCGGGCAGACCGTCGTCCGCCCGGCGGGTTTGCGGATGCGTTGCCAGCAGGTCGGGCAGGTCGAGGAGGTGCCGCGCTCGTCGACCAGGTGTACGGTGATCCCGGCCAGTTCGGCCTTGTCCCGCAACACCGCGATCGCCCGGCCGACCTGCCACTGCCGCAACCGCAGATTGTGCCGATGACCGGCCTTCACCTGCAGAGCACCGCGGGGGTCACCGACGGTCAATGTCCCGATCCGGTGCCGCACCGCCCACGCGACCACCGCCTTCGCCGCCTCATGCCCGGCCTGCCGCACCCGGCGGCGATGCCGTCCTTCGATGAGCCGGGCGCGGCGGCGGGTTTTGCGCCACCGCCGGGAACCACGCTGTCCCGGTGCTGGGGCACGTTTCGCGGTGGCCCGGCACCGCTGTTTGGTGTCGGTGAGGTGCATGCGGTGTTCGGCGCGGATCGCCCGCCCCGACACCAAAAGGCCGGCACCGTCCGGGCCAGCGACGGCATAGGGATGGATGACACCCAGGTCGACGCCGGCGACCCGGGCGGGGTCGGGCGCCTGGCAGTCGGCGTAGGTGGCGACCGGGACTTCGGCAGTGACCTCGACCCACAAGCGGCCGCCGTCGGCGAGCAGTGACACGGACCGAATCTGCTCCGCCGGGTAGGGCGCGGCCCGGTCCAGGCGCAACCACAACGGTGCCCGGCCGGCGGTGGTGGGCAACCGGAGCCGGCGGTGCTGGAGGGTGAAGGTGCCGTGGTAGTAGCGGACCGGGACCAAGCTTCGGCGGCGCCGTGGATACCGGGCCGTCAGGTCGCCGGCCTTGCGGCGTTTGGCGGTGGCGAACCAGGCGTCGGAGTAGCGGCGCAGCACCGACCGGGCACCCGTGCTGTCCAGGTCATCGAACGTGCCGGGTCCGGCGGCGGCGAGTTCCCTGAACAACGCCTGACAGGACACGACGGGCATGTGGCCCCGCCGCCACCGCCACCAGTTCAGCTCCAAGGCGCAGGCCCAGACATCGCCGGCGGAGCGCAGGAGCCCGTAGCAGCGGTCGCGTTGGGCTCGCGTGGTGCGCAGGCCGATCCGGGCGGTGCGGTGCACCACTCGGGGCGCGTCCGGGTCACGGCGGCGGGGCATGCCGACATGTTTAGCACATAGGTACGACAAACCGGCCAACGTAGGCACCAACCCCATCCGGCCAGGCCCCGGACGCCCACCCGGCAGCCCCAACCAACATCGCGCACCCCGCCACGACGTCGCCCTAACCATCCACCGCGGCCGCACCCAAGCCGACCAACAGAACCCGAACGATAACCAAGACCAGCGCCCTTACCATGCAGGGCCGATTCGATTGACACGCACGACCCGGTCCTCCAGACTGGTCTAGAATACAGACCAGTTGGCACGAGAGGGCGACATGACAGACGAGAGCATCCGCGAGCCGCAGGTCCTTCGCTACCGAGACCTCGAGCGGCGCACGTGGGGTGACGAGACCACCGGTCGGTTGTGCGACTGGTTCTACGCCGACGACGCGACGATGAACCTCAACATCGTCGGCATGCCGCCGAACGGCTCCGCGATCTCCTCCCCCGCCCACCCGACCGTGTTCGGCGCGGACGAGCTCTTCTACGTGCTCGAAGGGCGTATGGTCCAGAGCAACCCGGTCACCGGCGAGGTCTTCGTGGTCAACCCCGGTGAGGCCATCTTCTTCCGCAAGGACACCTGGCACTACCAGTGGAACCACAGCAACGTGCAGCTGCGGATGCTGGAGTTCTTCCAGCCCGCCCCGAAGTCCGGAACGGGCGGCGCCTACGCGCGCGCCCAGCCCCCGCTCGACGGCCCGCCGAAGCAGGGCCAGGACGAGCTGCTCGGCAACTGGCCGATGGCCCGCGACACGCCGCGGGAGCAGACCACCTGGATGATCCGGGAGGCCGACATCCTCTGGCGCATGGAGGGCTTCACCCGGGGCCGCGAGATCCTCGTGGGCATCCTGGCCAGTACCGAGCACCTCACCGCCGGGAAGATGTCGTTCCTGGGCGGCCAGCGAAGCGACGTGTACAGCCACGGCGCCGACAAGGTGATCTTCGTGGAGTCGGGCAACCTGCACGTCGAGCTCACCGGCACGAAGAAGTGGGTCGAGCTGGACCCCTGGGACGGTGTGCGGATCCCGGCCGGCACGCCGCACTCGTTCTACAACATGAGCCACGAGCCCGCCTCGTGCCTCTTCTCGGTGGCCGGCGAGTACCGGCCGGGCTGCGTTGAATGACCTCACGGTCGACGGCGGTCACGACATCGTCGTGGCCGCCGTCGACTGGGGCGGGACCTGGATCCGGGCGGCCGCCGTGTCGGGCGGCCGGATCGTGCGCAAGGACCGCCGCGCCAAGCCGCCGAGCCTGGCCGAGCAGTACGTCACCGTCGCCGAGCTGGTCCTGCGCACCACCGCACACCTGGCGCAGCCTCCGGCGGCGGTGGGCGTGGGACTCGCGGGCGTGGTGCAGGAGGGCATCGTCGGTACCGCGCTCAACCTCGGTTTCACCGACGGGACCGACGTCGCGGCGGCGCTGCGTCCGCACCTGCCGCTGCCCACCTATCTGCTCAACGACGCTCAGGCCACCGCGCTGGGCGTGGCGGCGCGCTGGCCGCACGGGACGACCGCCGTCCTGACCATGGGTACCGGCATCGGCGGAGCGGTGATCAGGGACGGCTCGCTGGACCCCGGGCTCGGCGGAGCCGGCGACTTCGGCCACGTGGTGATCGATGTCGACGGCCCCCGCTGCCCCTGCGGCGGCACCGGCTGCCTTGAGGCGCTGGTCTCCGGACGGGTTCTGGCCGAAGCCGCGAACGCCCTCGCGGAGGACGGGTTGAGTCCCCTGCTCGCCGCGCGCGCACACAGCGGGCGTGTCCTGCACGCCGGAGACCTGCAGGACGCCGCCGAGAATGGCGACGGCCGGGCGGCCGGCGTGCTCGACCGGTCTGCGGTCGCCCTGTCCGCCGGCCTGCGCACGATCGTCGCGACGCACGATCCGCAGCGCATCGTCCTGGCCGGCGCGAGCCTGGCCCCGGACACGTGGTTCGGCCGGGCGGTGCGAGCGCACTGGGACCGTATCCGGCCGCGCTGGGCCCGGACGGCGGTGCACCACGTGGGCGACGACGAGGACGCGGCGCTGCTCGGGGCCGCGGCGCACGCCCTCGACAGGTTCACCGCGGCTTCATAGCGGCTCGGTCCGGTTCCTGACGACCTTCCCAGTCAATCATTCGTGTGGCAAACTGCAACTGGTTCATGTACTAGACCAGTTCTCTCGAGAGGCCAGGTCATTCCTCATGACGTTGTCCAACCGTTCGATCGTCGTCTTCGCCTTCGACGGCTACCAGGAGCTCGAGTTCTGGTACCCGGTCCTGCGCGCCCGGGAGGAGGGGGCGGAGGTCAAGGTCGTCGGTCCTGGGGAGGGTCCGTGTGAGAGCCACCTGGGCTACCCGGTCCTCGGGGACACGGTCCCGGACGAGGTCGTGTCCGAGGACGTGGATGCACTGGTAGTGCCGGGAACGGTGGCCGGCCGCCCGGCGGTCAGCGACGAGCAGGTGTCCCTCCTGCGCCGGTTGCGCGGCGCGGAGGTGCCCATCTTCGCGAGCGGCTCCGGCGCCCACCTGGTCCGGGAGCTCGTCCTCGACATCGATCCCGACCGCGTTGCGGTGGACGCCGATGCCCTTCCCTCCATGTTCACCCGGCTGCGGACCGAGCTGGCCGGCTGAGCCGCCGCTCACCGACGTCGAAGGAGAGTTCGTCATGCAGATCTTCCGTACCGTGCTCGGTGACGTCCCGGCCGAGCAGTCGGGCCGCATCCTCACCCACGAGCACCTGCTCTACGGGTACCCCGGGGCCGAGCTGGACCACCGGACCGTGTTCGACCACCCCGCCGCCGTCGAGCGGGTCAGCGGTCAAATCGTCGACGGCATGATCCCCAACGGGTACAACACCCTCATCGACATGACCCCGGCCGAGGTCGGCCGCCACCCGCAGTTCATGGTGGACGTGGCCAGGCGCACCGGCATCAACGTCGTGGCGATCACCGGGTTCTTCCCGGAACGCATGGGCGTGCCGTACTACTGGCGCCGGCAGACCATCGAGGAGCTCACCGAGTTCTTCGTGCGCGACCTCACCGAGGGCATGGTGTTCGCCTGGCAGCAGACGCCGTACAAGGCCGGCGCCATCAAGATCGCCACCGGCCAGGAGAGCGTCTTCCCCAAGCCGAGCCCGGTGGGCGCGTACGGCCGCCACGTCCACGAGGTGGAGGACCGCCTGATCCGGGCGGCCGGCAGGGCGGCCATGGAGACCGGCTGCGGCATCAACACCCACATCGACCCGATGGACTTCGAGGTCACGAACCCGGGACGCGAGCAGCTCGAGATCCTCGACGAGGTCGGCATGGACCTCTCCAAGGTGATCATCGGCCATGCCTTCGTGCCGCCGCAGGTCAACATGATGCGCGAGGTCCTCAAGATGGGCGCGAACGTCCAGCTGGACCACATCGGCATTCCCTGGCGCGTCGGCAGCGCGGAAGAGCTGGACGAGGCGATGGCCAATGCCCTCATCGAGCTCATCGAGGACGGCTACCTGGATCGCATCGTGCTCTCGTTCGATCGCTGGTTCTTCAACCCCCGGGCGACGGTCACCGAGTCCGACCCGCAGCTGGAGAACGAGAAGGTCAACCTCAACTACATGTTCACCAGCTGGGTCCCGCGCCTGAAGTCCAAGGGCGTCACCGACGAACAGCTCGACCAGATCATGATTCACAACCCCCGACGCATCCTGTCGATTGCGGTCTGACGGAGGACTGGATGGAACTGCAGAACGCTCGAGTCGCTGTCCTGGCCGAGAACCTGTACCAGGAGCTGGAGCTGTGGTACCCGGTCCTGCGGCTGCGTGAGGCCGGTGTGCGGGTCACGATCGTGGGCGCCCGCGCTGGCGAGGTGTACGCCAGCAAGCTGGGCTACCCGGCGGTGGCCGAGGTCGGCATCGCGGACGTGTCGCCCGACGACTTCGACGCGGTGATCGTGCCCGGCGGCTTCTCGCCCGAGTACCTGCGCCGGGAGCCGAGGTTCGTCGAGTTCGTCCGCGCCCTGAACGACCGGGCCGCCCCGGTCGCGGCGATCTGCCACGCGGGATGGCTGCTGGCGACGGCGGACATCGTGAAGGGACGGGCCGTCACGTCGGTCCCCGTCATCAAGGACGACGTGATTCACGCCGGTGGCGACTGGCGCAACGAGGCCGTCGTGGTCGACGGCAACCTCATCACCTCGCAGCTGCCCAACGACCTGCCCCAGTTCCTCGCGCGGATCCTCGACGCCCTGGCGAACACCGACGCGAAGGGCGGCGACGTCCCGGCCGCCGTCCGTGATGCCACGCCGAGCTCGGCGGTCTACCGCGCGGCCGCCGTGGTGAAGAACCGTGCGGCCGGCCCGGGATCGGCCAACTACCGGGCGTACGCGGTGGCGGGCGAGTGACCGTCGCGCTGGTCGCCGGCGGCGCCACGGGCATCGGACGGGCAACCGTCCGGGCCCTGCGCGCCGCCGGCACCGACGTCTACCTGGGCGACGTCAACGACTCGGCGGCCCGGGAGGTGGCGGCGCAGGAGGCCCCGGGGCGGATCGTCGTGGGGCACCACGACCTGGCCGACCGGCACGCCCCGAGGGCCGCCGTGGACGCCGCCGTGGAGGCATTCGGGCGGCTCGACCACGTCGTCGTCACCGCCGGCCTGCACGTCGTCGCTCCCCTGGAGACCTTCGCGTTCGAGGCGTGGGAGGCAACCATGGCGGTGAACGTGCGCGCGCCCTACCTGCTGGCCCAGGCGGCCGCGGCGGCGCTGGCGGACACCCGCGGAAGCATCGTGTTCACGGGCTCGACCGCGGCCCACCGCGGCAGCCCCGGCACGTTCGCCTATGCCGCGTCCAAGGGCGCACTCATCAGCCTGACCCGATCATTGGCGGTCGAGCTCGCGGGCCGCGGAGTTCGCGTCAACAGCGTGTGTCCGGGCTGGATCGACACCCCGTTCAACGATCCGTACTGGAACGCCCAGGCCGACACCGAGGCCGCCCTGAACGGCATTGTCGCGCGGGTGCCGCTGGGCCGGCAGGGCGATCCGGAGGAGGTGGCCGCCCTCATCGTGTACCTGCTCGGTCCGGCCTCGGCCTATCTGACGGGACAATCCGTGATCATCGACGGCGGCCTGCTCTCCGCCTGAGCCACGACAGGCAGGGACAGGCGCAGCGCTCCCACGAACGCTCGGAGCGCCGGACAAGGGCGGGCTCAAGTACCCTCCCTCGCCGGCCACGCACCCCGTCGGCGACATCGTCAGCATGTCGGGTGACGTCACGAACCGATCTACGAACCCGCCGGCTTCAGCCAGGCAGCCGACTCGCCGGCCAGCTGTCCTCCGTGGGGCGGCGCCGACGCCAGCAGGATCCGGCCCCAGGTCGTCGGTGGGGAGAACGGCTGCTCGCCGAAGACGGTGACGCAGATGAGTTCGCCACGCTGGTAGGCCAGCACATCAGGTCGTCCCGGCACGTCCAACCAGCGCAGGTCGCGGTCCGCCAGCTCATCGGCGAACGCTTTGCGACTGGCGAGCGCATCGGCGTAGAGGCGCAGCGTCGAGTCCTCGGTTCGCCATTGTTCCTCCACGGCGTGTTCGGCGTACCAGGCCGGTTGCGGCAGCCAGCTCCGCGGCCCCGGACCGAAGCCGAGTGACGGGCCGTCGGCCCGCCACGGTAGGGGCACGCGGCATCCGTCGCGACCGTATTCGGTGCCGGCGGAGCGGAACCAGATCGGGTCCTGGCGTGCGTCGTCGGGAAGGTCGAGTACCTCCGGCAGGCCGAGCTCCTCTCCTTGGTACAGGTAGGCCGATCCCGGCAGGGCGAGCAGCAGCAACAGTGCCGCGCGGGCCCGGCGCAGTCCGCGGGCGACGTCCACGTCTCCGCGAGCCCGAGCGATGTTGCCGACCGGATCGGCAGAGTGGGGCGGCTCGGCGGCACGCAGGCCGAACCGGGTGACCGCGCGGTGGACGTCGTGGTTGGCCAGGGTCCACGTGACGGTGGCTCCGGTGGTGGCGATCTCCGCGATACCGCGGGACACCGATGCCTGGAACGCTCCCGCGTCCCACGGGCACATGAGCAGGTCGAAGTAGAAGGCTTGCGGAAGCTCGTCCGGCCGCAGGTAGGCCGCCAGATCCGTCACCGTGGGCACCCAGATCTCGCCCACGAGGGTCAGATCCCGGCCGTACGAGTCGGCCAGTGCCCGCCACCGCCGGAACACCTCGTGCACCTCCGGCTGGTTCTGTGCGTGCCCGTTGTAGTCGGACTCGCCGTCCGGCGGGAACATCCAGTCGGGCAGGTCCGCGTGCTTGAACAGCATGTGCGCCACGTCGATGCGGATGCCGTCGACGCCACGGTCGAACCAGAACCGCAGTACCTTGTCGAAGTACTCGGCGACCTCGGGATTGCGCCAGTTGAAGTCGGGCTGGCAGGGATCGAAGCTGTGCAGGTACCACTGGTCGGTGCCCTCGACGCGGGTCCACGCCGGTCCGCCGAAGACGGATCGCCAGTTGTTGGGCGGGGCGGCGCCGTCCTCGCGGCCGGTGCGGAAGATGAACCGCTCGCGTTCCGGCGATCCCGGCTGCGCCTCGAGCGCCGCGACGAACCACGCGTGCTCCACGGAGCAGTGGTTGGGCACGAGGTCCATCAGCACACGCAGGCCGCGCCGATGCGCCTCGGCCAGCAGCGCGTCGTAGGCCGGCAGCCCGCCGTAACGGGCGTCGATGTCCATGTAGTCCGCGACGTCGTAGCCGTGGTCGGCGCCGGGAGACGGGTAGCACGGGTTGAGCCAGAGCCCGTCCACACCCAGGCGCGTCAGGTGATCCAACCGCTCGGTCAGCCCGGCGAGGTCGCCGATGCCGTCTCCGTCGGAATCGGCGAACGAGCGGACGTAGACCTGATAGACCACCGCGTCGCGCCACCAGGCCCGATCAGTCGTTGTCATGAAGCTTCTCCTGGTTGAGGGTGGATGAGCGGTCATCGAGGGATGAAGACGATCGCCCAGACGTCCAGCGGGGGGAGCTCCGCCTCGACGTGTTCGCCGTCCGCGACGGCGGGCACGGCGGCGAAGGCAGGGCCGCGATCCGGGTCCGCGACGCGGATCGCCGGCAGCTGCGGTGCCCACCGGCGCATCCGCAGCCGCAGACCCGTCACCGGCGGTGGCGCGGCCTTGGGAGTGTCCCAGCCGGTCTCCTCCTGGCCGGTGAGGTTGATCAGGTGAATGACGATGCCGTGCGGCGTGTCGACGACCCGGCGCCAGACCGTGCCGGGCCGGGCCTCGTGCGAGATGGCGACGCCGTCGGGCCCGATCACGTCGATCTCGTCGTTGTAGGCACCGGCCACGGACCGGGTGATGTCGTGGATCCCGGGAGCCAGCAGCACGTCGCCGGCGGCCACCAACAGGTCGTACCAGCGCTGGAGCATGTCCGATGTGGACGGGAGGACTCGGTGGTTGCGCACGTAGTACGGATCGACCAGCACGTTGCCGGACTCGCCGGCGAGCAGCTGGGTCGCGCCGTGCGAGAACGCGGTCGCCATGGTGAACCGGGTCGTGAGGTCGGCGACCTCGGGCGGGTGGTTCGCGTAGACCGTCTGGTAGGCGGCGAGGACCGCGGGCCGGGTCGGGGCGAGCGTGCGCGACCGGGTCGCCACCGCCGCCAGGTCGGCGAGCGTGAGGTGCGGATCCCAGACCTCGGTGTAGGTGACGTCCTGTGGACTGGCGGCGGTGAGCCATGCCGGGAAGTCGTTGACGTTGTTGAAGACGAGGGTCGCCTCCGGCAGCGCCGTCCGGACGGCCTGGATGAGGGTGTCGAAGGCCCGTGCCATGTCGACGGTCCGCCCGTCCGGGCGCATCGCGTGGCGGGGCCAACCGTACTGGTCGAGGTGGAATCCGGCGAACCCGCCCGCGCGCATGGCCGCGCGCAGGTCGGCGGTGAAGTGTGACAGCCACTGCGGGTCGCTGGGATCGACCAGTTGCAGGAAGTCACCGAGTGCATACGGTGTACCGTCGGGCTTGACCAGGGCGATGTGTTCCCACGCGGGCCATTCGTCCTTGCCGACGCCGTATACGGCGGCGTAGCCGATGGGCAGCGTGCCGCCGTCACGGAGCCCGCCGGCGAGCCGCTGGACGGTCTCGATGGCGACGGGCTGGCCGAGGGGGTCCTGGTACTCGGCCGGGCCGACCAGGTCGGCGTGCCGGTAGGCCCAGTCGTAGAACTGCGCGCCGCTGAGGTGCAGGCGGCGGAAGTGCGACAGGACCGCGTCAATGTCCCGGCCGGGCGAGAAGCTTGCCACGAATCCGTACCGCAGCCGGGACACCGGGTCGGCGAGGATCTCGACCGCGGTCCACTGCGTGTCGTGCCGGTCGTCGAGCAGCGCGACGGCGTAGCCGCCCTCGGGCAGGACGGGCAGGACGACTCGATCCGCGCCGGGCGCCACGTCCGTCGTGGCGACCTCCACGCCGAGGTGTGACACGCGCAACCGCCGGTGGTGGCCGGCCGGCGACACGTCGACGTGGGCGCTTTCGCCGGGCAGGTAGGAGGCCTTGCTCGGGAGCAGCATCTTGTTCTCCTTCAGGATTTCAGCGCGCCTGAGGTGAGGCCGGTGACGAAGTGCTTCTGGCCCAGCAGGTAGATCAGCACCACCGGGCCCACCCCGATGAGCGACGCGGCGAACACGAGGCTCCAGCTCGTGAGATGCGCGCCCTGGAACTGGGCGATCGCCAGCGGCAGAGTGCTTTTCTCGGGGTCGGTGATGCTTGTCAGCGCCCAGGAGTACTCGTCCCAGGCGGCCAGGAAGGCGAAGACCGCGGAGGTGGCCAGGGCGGGTCGAGCGATGGGCAGGTACAACGCGACGAATCGGCGCAGCGGGCCGGCTCCGTCCACTGTCATGGACTCGTCGAGTTCGATCGGCACCCGCTCGAAGAAGCCACGCAGCAGGAACGTGTTGAAGGCGATGCCGGCGCCGACGTAGAAGACGACCAGGCCGGTGAGCGAGTTGGTGAGGCCGAGCGTGGTGGCGACCAGGAACTGCGGAAGGAGGATGACCATGCTGGGCACCATCAGGCCGAGCATCAGCGTCCAGAACAGCAGCGAGCGACCGGGAAAGGTGAACCGGGCGAAGGCGTAGGCGGCCAGCGCCGACAGCAACGTGGTGAGCAGCGTCGTGGCGCAGGCGACCAGCGCCGAGTTGGCGAAGTACCGGCCGAAGTCGTTGGTGTTCCACGCCTCGACGTAGTTGCCGACCGTGGGGTCCTGGGGCAGCAGCCTGGGCGGCCAGGCGAAGGCGAGCACGTTCGGTGTGAACGAGACGCTGACCATGTACACGAGGGGCAGCACCATGACGACGGCACCCGCGCCGAGGGTCAGCAGACGTGCCCACACAACGATTCGGCGGGACACCGGCGTGGCGATCACTGTACCCCCCTGTCGAGGCGATTGAAGATGGTGGTCTGGGTGATCGAGACGATCAGGATGGCGGCGGTCATCAACACGGCCAGCGCCGAGCCGTATCCGAAGTCGAGGAAGTCGAACGCCTGCTTGTAGACGTACGTCAGGGGCATCTCGGTCTGTCCGGCCGGCCCGCCGTCGGTGAGGAGCAGGACCTGGATGAACGCCTGGAGGCCGCCGATGCCGAGCAGGATGGTCACGAAGAGCAGGGTGCGGCGCAGCGCGGGCAGGGTGACGTGCCACAGCCGGCGCAGGTAGCCGGCGCCGTCCACGGCGGCCGCCTCCTGCTGTTCGGCCGGGACTCCCTGCAGTCCGGCCAGCAGGATCACCGCCGTCCATCCCACGCCCTTCCAGATGCCCAGCGCGCAGAGCGTGACCATGGCGGTCCAGCGTGAGTCGAGCCAGCCCACCGGCTCCTGAGATACGCCGAGCGCCTCGACGAGCAGCCAGTTCAGCGCGCCGTCGTTGGCGAACAGGTAGCGGAACAACAGCGAGACCACGACCCAGCTGGTGACGACGGGCAGGTAGAACAGCACGCGGAAGAGCGTGCGACCCGGCAGCCGGTTGTTGAGCAGCAGCGCCAGGATGAGCCCGAGCACAATCTGGCCGGGCACGGTGACGAGCATGTAGACGACCGCGTTGACGACGCTGCGGCCGAACTCCGCGTCGCCGAACGCCCGGGTGTAGTTCCCCCCACCCAGGAACGTGTTCTCAGCGCCCGGGATGGGACTCCACTCGTACAGGCTGACCTGGACCGCCTTGCCCATCGGCACCAGCATGACCGTGACGAAGAACGCGACCGCGGGCGCGAGCAGCAGGTACGGGACGAGGCGGCCGAAGAGTTCCGCGCGGGTTCGGCGTCGCCGCGGCGCGGGGTTCGGGGGCCGTTGCCCGGCGCGCGGGCGCCGGGCAACGGTGGTCACGGAGGCCGGCATGCCGTTCAGTCCTTGGCGAGCAGGGTGTCGATCTCAGCGGCGGCGGCGTCCAACGCCTGCTGCACACTCGTCTCACCCTTGAACGCGGCCTGCAGCTTCTTCTCCAGCAGATCGTTGATCTTGCTCCAGGAGGGCACCGGGGGGCGCGGGCGCGCGGTCTTCAACTGCTGCGCGAACGGCCCGAAGGTCGGGTTGATCGTGGCCTGGTCGAGGTCCTTGAGCACCGACATCTGGCCGGCCTTGGCGAACGCGGTCTGCGCCTCGTCGGAGAGCAGATAGCGGCTGAACTCCATGGCGAGAGCCTTGTTCTTGGAGCCCTTGAACACGACGACGTCCTCGCCGCCGACGACGCTGATGCTCCCGCCGGGACCGGCCGGAACCTGCGCCACCTGCACCTTGAAGTCCGGGTACTGGCTGGCGAAAATCGGGTACATCCAGGGGCCGTCGAGGATCGTCGCGTACTTCCCGGTCGGCAGGCCCGCGGATCCGTCCACACCGCCGGTGGCCCCGGTGATGTTGTTCGCGACCTGCTTCTTCCCGTACAGGTTGAAGAGCAACTGCACCCCCGCCAGGGACTGGGGGCTGTTGAGGTGGCCGGTCGCCTTGGTGTAGTCGGCGTCGGTGATGTCGCCGCCGGCGGACCAGATCCAGGGCAGGATCTGCCAGCCGCCGAGCCCGCCCTCGTAGAACGCCTGCACGTTCGCGCCGGCGAGCTTGTCGCCGAGCGCGGTCATCTCCTCGAAGGTGGCGGGCGGCTTGGTGACACCTGCCTTGGCCAGCGTGTCCGCGTTGTACATCAGCACGCGTGTGTTGGTGTCGAGCGGAAGGCCGTAGTAGCCGTCGCGGTACCGGTTGGTGGCCAGCGCGCCCGGGAACACCTTGTCGGCGTAGGTCTTGAAGTCGGGCATCGCCTTGTCGAGCCGCTCGAGCAGCCCCAGCTTGGCCATCTCGCTGACCCAGGCGATGTCGGCGCGCAGGACGTCCGGTCCCTGCCCGCCCGTCGCCGCGGTCAGCACCTTCTGCCGCAGGTCGCTGTCCTTGACCGCGACGTCCTTGACCGTGGTGCCCGGGTGTTTGGCCTGGAAGCCGGGGATGATGACGTCGCGAAGTGCCTTGATCTCCTTGGCGTCGCTGCTGTAGCCGTGCCAGAAGTTGATGGTGCCGGACAGCACGTCTCCTGACGAGGACGAGGAGGGCTCGTCCTCTCCGCCGCATGCCGAGAGCGGGACGGCTGCCGTGGCGAGTAAGGCGGTTGCCAGCATGCGCCGGCGAGTGAATACAGTGTGCACGGTGCTCGGACTCCTTCGGGGTGGGGGTTGGAGCGGGGTGACCGGAGTGACCGGGGTGTGGACGGTCACCGCGGGCGGGCCCAGGGTCGGTCAGCGGCCGGCGGTGGGCGTGGGGCCGAGGAACAGGTGCTGGATGGCGACTGCCGCCGCTCCCCGTGCCCAGGTGTGGTCGGGCAGCGGACGGGTGATGAGGTCACATTCGACGGCCTGACCGAACGCGTGGGTGGCGAACGATGTACGCGCCGCGCTTTCGAAGAGGTCACTGGCTGCCAGGCCTTCACCGGACAGCACGATGCGGTGCGGATTGATCAGGTTGGCCACCACGGCGAGGGCGCGGCCGAGTGCGTCGCCGGCGGCGGTGAAGGCATCGACGGCATCCCGGTCACCGGCCCGGCCGAGCGCGACGGCCGTGGCCATGTCCAGATCGTCGCGTCCGCTCGCGGCCCGCACGCGACGCAGGATCGCCTCCTCGGACGCGACTGTTTCGACGCAGCCGGTGTTGCCGCACCGGCACCGCGGGCCGTCCGCGGAGATCGGGATGTGGCCGAGTTCGCCGGCCAGTCCGACCGCCCCGTGGACCAGCCTGCCGTCGATGACCAGACCGCAGCCGATGCCGGCGCCGATGGTGACGACCGCGAACGACGGCACGTCGACGCCCGCGCCGAACCACTGCTCCGCCGCCGTGAGGGAGTTGACGTCGTTCTCGACCACCACCGGCAGGCCGGTCGTCGCCGACACCAGCTCCGGCAGCGCAACGTCCCGCCAGTTCAGGAAGGGCGCATAGCGGATCAGCTGCGCCGCCGAATCCACGTGGCCACCGACGCCGATACCGAGACGGGTCACCGGACCGGGCGCGTCGGCGCGCAGCTGGTCCACGAGATCCGTCACCGTCGCCACCACCGCGGGCACCGAGGTGTCGGTCACGGCGGCCTCCCGGCTGGCCCGGACCTGGGCGAGCAGGTCCACCACGACACCGCAGACGTGGTCCGCGGTCAGCTTGACGCCGACCATGAACTCCCGGTCCGCGACGACCCGCAACGGGACGACCGGGCGGCCCAGGCGCGGCGGTCCGCCGGCACCGTCCTCAACCAGGTAGCCCGAGTCCAGCAGCGGCCGGACCGCCCTGGAGATCGTGCCGGCCGACAGGCCGAGGACGGTCGCGATCTCCGACCGTGCGATCGGCCCCCTGGCGAGGACCGTCACGAAGATGCTCGCCGCGGTCGCGTCCGCGACCGCCGTGGGCGTGGCCAGCAGCATCATGGCGAGTAGTTAAGCGCATGTTAATTGCATTCGTCAAGAAAGAAATTGGCCTCGGCGGCGCTACCGCCGCCGCGACTGGTCGCCGAGCACGTACCTCTGGATCGCCATGACGGCGGCTCCTCGGCACCAATCGGTCGCGTCACCGTCGAGGACGTGGACGTCGAGGGCGTTGGCGCGGGGATCCCGGTCCTGCTGGATGCCCTGGGAGATCGCGGTGGCGGCAACCCGCGCGAGCCGGACACCCTCACCGCCGAGCAGAATCGCCTGGGGCACGGTGAGATTGCCGACGGCCGCGACGAGCCGCCCGAGGCCGCGCCCGGCGTCGTCGACGATGCGGCGGGCCGCCGGGTCGCCGGCCTCGGCCAGGTCGAGGCACGCATCGTAGGTGAGCGGCCGGTCGAGCACCATCGACACCGACTTCACGATGGACGGCATCGCGAGCAGCGCCTGCGCGCAGCCCTGGTGCCCTTCGGGACACATCGGGCCGAACGGCTGCAGGGGCCAGTGGCCGACCAGCCCCACACCGGAGTCCTCGCCGACCACGATCCGGTCGTGGATGACGAGGCCGTAGCCCACGGCGGCCCCGACCGTGAGCACGGCGAAGCGCTCCAGCCCCCGCCCGGCGCCGAACCAGTGCTCCGCCTCGGTGAACGCCACCAGGTCGTTCTCGACGACCGTCGGCAGATCGGTCCGGCCCCTCAGCATGCGGCCCAGCGGGACCCGCGCCCACCCCAGAAAGGGCGCGCGGACGACCTCGTTCTGCCCGTTGACCAGGCCGCCCAGCCCGACCCCCACCGCAGCGACGGCCGGCACGCCCGCGGACAGTTCGAGCACCAGGGCGGCCAGGACGTCGGCCACCTCCTCGGGATCGCGGCCGGGCAGCCTCCGCGCGGCCGAAGCCACCACGTTGGCCCGCAGGTCGGTGACGACGCCCAGCGCCTCGTCGCCGGTCAGCTTCACCCCGATGAAGTGGCGCGAGTCCGCGACGACGTCGAGCGGGCGGGAGGGGCGACCGGTTCGTCCGTCACTGCGCTCCTCGCCCTCCACGAGCAGACCGCCCTCGAGCAGCGGCGCACTCAGGCGCGAGAGGGAGGGCTGCGACAGGTCCAACCGGCGCGCGATCTCGGTTCGTGAGAGGGGCCCGTGGATCAGCACCTCGAGCATCACGGCGAGCGAACGGTCGGCGGGAGGCGACCAGGCGGGCGCCGGCTCCGGACGGGACGGCCGGGCACCTCTTGAGGAATTCACTGCAGAAGTATGTCACCGCTAATTACTTTTGCCACAGAACAAATCCAACGGCACCGACGTCTCAACGGCAGAAGCTCGATGATGACGCCGCTGCCACCTCCGACGAGGCTTCCGGACAAGCCCTGAACCGAGGTTCGCTGCTCGTCACCGGCCGCGATGTCGTTGAGCGTGCTGCCGGACGCGATCACCGGCTTCGCCCTGGTACTGACTGAGGCGTACGAGCGCACCGCCCGCATCGCCGTGCTCGACCGTGCCATCGTCATGTACGAGTGGCTCGTGGACCAGCCGGCCACCCGCAGCGCCGGTCGATGCCAAGCACTCGGGGTCTGCCTGGTGAAACGGTTCGGGTACGCCTACGGCCGGTTCGACCTCGAACGGGCGCTGCCTCTGCTCGCGGAGGTCGCCGACGGCATGACGGCCTCGGCCGACTGCGCCAGGGTGCTCGGACTGACGCCCGGCGACCAGGTGCGGCGCGTCGACCGCCTCTTCGCCGTCGACGGGGCGCTCCGGCTGACCGCCGGCGGTTTTCCGGATTGTCCGGCATTGTTCGCCAAGTGGGTTACAAGGACCGTCCAAGGTCGACTTGAACGTGGGGTGGATCGGGTTCGGCGTGGGGACCCTCGCCCGCCCGCCCGCCCGCACGCGCGGTCCCGGGTCCGTTGAGCGGACGCCGGCTGTGTGGCCGTCGTGCGGAATGTGTGCGCCCGGTGTGCGGGGCAGTGTTGGTGGGCTGGGGGGCCCGTGGGCCGCAGGCTGGTCATCAGCTGACCATCCGATTCCAGGAGGACCCCCATGAGCGTGCCGACCGCCACCGACCGCGGGCCCAACGTGCAGGAGATGACCGTGATCCACCGGGTCTTCCGGCGCGAGCTCGTGATGATCCCCCGCCTGGTGCGCGCCATCGACGGCCGGAACACCGACCGGGTGCGCCTGGTCGGCGAGCACATCGAGTTCCTGCTCGCGTTCCTGCACGCACACCACTCGGGGGAGGACGAGTTGCTCTGGCCGCGGCTGCTGGACCGGGCCGCGCCGTCGGCCGGCCTCGTGCACACCATGCAGGAGCAGCACGCCCGGGTCGAGCAGTACACCGGGGCGGCGGGCGACGCGCTGCGACAGTGGGTGGGCGCGCCCGCCACCGCGACCGGGGACCGGCTGGCCGGTCTCGTGGACGAGCTGCGCGCCGCGCTGGTGACGCACCTCGACCTGGAGGAGCAGGAGATCCTGCCGCTCATCTCGCGGTACATCACCGTCGAGGAGTGGGCGCTGCTCGCCGAGCACGGCAAGAACGCCATGCCGCGCAAGCAGCTGCCGCTCGTGTTCGGCGCGATGCTCGAGGACGCCGACCCGGCCGAACGGGCTGAGCTGCTCGCCGCGGTCCCCGCACCGATCCGATTTTTCCTGCGTACCGCCGGGGCCCGGCAGTACCGCCGCTACATCACTCGGCTGCGAACCGGCTGAGTCGTTCGGCCAACCCGGCGAGCTGGTCGAAGCCGAGCAGGCGGCCGTCGTCGAAGGCGGCCCGGAAGGCCGGCGCTCCCAGCCGATCCCGCACGGCGGCCAGGTCGCCGGCGGCCATCCGCCGCGACGCCGGCACCCGCCCGGCCGACGACCCGTCCGCGGGCGCCGCCTCCAGCGGCGCGCCGGTCAGGCTGG
>NZ_JBEXCY010000126.1:0-420 GCF_040605515.1 Dactylosporangium sp. NPDC005572
CGCAGCGCCGCGAACACGTACGCGTCCAGGTCGAACATCGTCAGGATGATCACACGCGCGGCCGAGGTCGCGGTGATCTCCCGGGTCGCCGCGATGCCGTCCATGTCGGGCATGCGGACGTCCATGAGAATCACGTCCGGCCGCGTCTCCCCGGCAACCCGGACCGCCTCGAGCCCAGTGCCGGCCTCGCCAACCACGTCCATCCCCGAGGTCTCCAGCAGCACCCGGAAACTCCCACGCAGCAACGCCTGGTCGTCGGCCACCAGAACCCGGATCGGGGGAGCCACGCCACCTCCTCGTGGATTTGCGGCACCACCGCCGTCGGTTGCGAGCGCGCGAACGGAGGCCGTCATGCGCCTTCCTCAGAGTCGTACGGCACACCCGGTCGTGCAGCGCCCACCGCGCGGATGGCGGCCGTCA
>NZ_JBEXCY010000126.1:520-8526 GCF_040605515.1 Dactylosporangium sp. NPDC005572
TGCCGCCTCCTCGTGGTCGTGCGGCAGGCCCGATCGTGCAGCGCCGACCGCGCGGATGGCGGCCGTCATGCCGCCTCCTCGTGGTCGTGCGGCAGGCCCGATCGTGCAGCGCCGACCGCGCGGGTGGGGGCCGTCATGCGGACTCCTCGTTGTACGGAATCCTTGCCAGAACCCGGAAACCGCCTTCGGGACGGGGACCGGCGCTGAACGTGCCACCGTACGCGGCGATCCGCTCGCGCATGCCGACCAAGCCGTGCCCGCCCAAGCCGTGCGGACCGAAGTCGCGGCCCACGTCACGGCCCACGTCACGGCCCACGTCACGGCCTGCGCTACGGCTTTGGTCACGGCTAGACGGCGGGCTACTGTTTGGGCGGCCGTCGTCGTACACCTCCACGCTCACCTCGCTCGCCGCCGCCGTCACACCCACCCGGCAGCGCGTCGGCGCCGCATGCTTCACCACGTTGGTCAATGCCTCCTGCACGATCCGATACACCGGGAGCTCCAGCGTCGCGGGTAATCGCTCGGTGTCCCGCAGCGTCACGTCGACGGTCACGCCGGCGGCCGTGGCCCGGCGGGTGAGCGCCGGCAGCGCCGCCAATCCGGGTGGCTCGTGTTCGCCCGGGTCGTCGTCCGACCGCAGCACGCCGAGCAGGTGCCGCATCTCGGCCAGCGCTCCCTTGCTGGTGGTCTCGATGACCCGCAACGCGTCGCGCACCTCCTCGGGCCGCCGGTCGGCGACGTGCCCGGCGACCGCCGCCTTGATCGCGATGACCCCCATGCTGTGGGCGACGCTGTCGTGCAGTTCACGGGCGATCCGCAGGCGCTCTTCCGCGACCGCGCTGCGGGCGGCCTGCTCAGCGGCGCGCTGCGCGAACAACCGCCGGTCGCGCACGATCTGCCCGGCCGTCCAGGCGCAGGCCAGCACGGCCGCGAGGAGGGCGAGCAGCTGCGGCCGGCCGATCCACCAGCCGGGCACGCCGCGCGGGCTGCCGACCGCGGTGAGCAGGCCGACCCCGCCGATACTGACCAGCACGGCGGTCACGGCGCGCACCCGCCGCGGGCGTGAGGTGACCGAAGAGCAGTGGAACATCGCATACGCGGTGGCGACGAACGGCAGCTGCGCCCGGTCCAGCATCGACCAGCCCAGCGACGCGGCGAGCACGACGCCGAACACCAGCCGCGGCCGCAGCCGGACGGCCGCGATCGGCAGCGCGGCCGCGGCCGCCAGCAGCCCCCGGGCCCACGCCGCCGCGCCGTGCTGCCCGGCGACCGCGCTCACGACGAACACCACCGCGGCGATGGCGGCGGCCAGGCCGTCCAGCGCGATCAGCAGGCGGCGGTGCATCTCGTTCACGCGGTCCACCGTATGCGGCGCGGTGGTGGCGCGCGTCGGACCACGGTAGGAGCTTCGGAATCGGACCACGGTCGGATGTGCCCGGCCGTGCGATCCGGCAGCGTTGGGCCCGTGATTGAGGTCCGCGAGGTTTCCAAGCGTTACGGGGGAGTTCAGGCCGTCGACGCGCTCACCTTCACCGTCCAGCCGGGACAGGTCACCGGGTTTCTCGGCCCGAACGGTGCCGGCAAGTCCACGACCATGCGGATGGTCGTCGGCCTGGCCCGGCCGAGCGCCGGCGAGATCCGGGTCGGCGGCCGGCGGTATGACGGGATCCGCCACCCGCTCGGACACGTCGGCGCGCTGCTCGAGGCCGACGCCGTGCATCCCGGCCGCTCCGCGTTCGACCACCTGCTGTGGCTGGCCCAGAGCAACGGCATCGGCCGGACCCGGGTCCGCCAGGTGCTCACGCAGCTCGGCCTCGACGGGGTGGCCCGCCGTCGGGTCCGCGGCTTCTCGCTCGGCATGCGCCAACGCCTCGGCCTGGCTGCGGCGCTGCTCGGCGACCCGCCCGTCCTGCTGCTCGACGAGCCCGTCAACGGCCTCGACCCGGAGGGTGTGCGGTGGCTGCGTCACCTGGTGCGCTCCCTCGCCGCGGAGGGCCGCACGGTGTTCGTCTCCAGCCACCTCATGAGCGAGATGGCCATCACCGCCGACCACCTGATCGTTATCGGTCACGGCCGGCTGCTGGCCGACGCCCCGCTCGCGTCGTTCATCGGTGACGGGACGTCACTTGAGGACGCCTATCTCCGCCTGCAGGAGCGTGCCCGATGACCACCGTGGTGCTGGCCGAGTGGACGAAGCTGCGCACGATCCGGTCCACGGTGTGGACGCTCGCGCTCACGTTCCTGATCAGTGTCGGTCTCGCGGCCGTCAGCGGCTTCTCGGTCCGCAATGCGTACGAGACCGGCAACGCCGCGATGGTGCGCCCCGACTTCGACCCGGTCTATTCCGGTTTTGTCGGGCTGTTGTACGGGCAGCTGGCGCTCATCGCCTTCGGCGCGCTGCTGGTGACGTCCGAGTACGGCACCGGCACCGTCCGGGCGACGCTCGCCGCGGTGCCGCGGCGTGGCCTGGCGTACGGGGGCAAGCTGCTCGTCGGGTGCGGCGCTGCCCTGGTCGTCGCGGTGGCCACGGTGCTGGTGTCGTGGCCGGTCAACCAGGCCGGCCTGGGGCCGTACGGCACGTCGATGGCGGCACCGGGCGTGCCCCGCGCGCTGGCGGGCGCGGCGGTCTACCTCACGCTGGTCTGCCTGTTCTCGGCCGGTGTGGCGGCGACCCTGCGGAGCACCGCACTGACGCTGGGCATCCTGATCCCGCTGTTCTTCATCGTCGGCCCAGTCCTGAGCCGCATTCCGGGTGTGGCGGCGGTCGCCCGGTACCTGCCCGACCAGGCCGGGCAGCGGCTCATGGACACCGCGGACCCGTTACCGGCGCTGCTGGTGCTGACCGGCTGGACGGCGGCCGCGGTGGGCGCGGGCTACGCGCTGGTGCGCCGCCGCGATGTCTGAACCGCCCGTCAGCGGCGCTCGTCAGCGGCGCTCGTCAGCGGCGCCTGGGCTACGCGTTGGTGCGCGGGCGCGACGTCTGAGCCGGCAGTCGGCGGCGGCGGACCTCCGTGCCGCGGTCCCAGATGAGGCGGTTGAGGGCGTAAGGGTCCAGCCGGCTCGGGCCCCTCGGGTTCGCATCAGCACCGGCTCCGGCCTCGGCTTCGAGGTTGGCTTCGGCCCTGGTTCCGGCTCTGGCGCCGGTCTTCGCGCGGGCCTTGCTCTCCGGCTTTGCGAGGGCCTTCGCGCCGGCCTGCGTGCCCGCCTTCGCACCGGCGTTGCGCTCGGCGGCGGGCTCGGCGGCGGGCTCGGCGGCGGGCTCGGCTTCGGACAGGATCTCGCGGCGGGCCACGGCGGCGGCCGAGACGCGCTCGCGGTAGTCGCGGAACACCTGGACCTCGCCGTTGGGCCAGTTGAGCTCGGTGTAGTCCATGCCGTGGAACGCGGAGTCGCCGAGGGTGGAGACGTCGACCGCGTGTTCCTCGAGGAGGTCCGGTGTTGCCGTGAGCGTCACCAGGCCGCCGATGCGGTCGACGCGTTCGGTGAAGCCGCGTGGCCGGATCCACGGGGCCTGCCAGCTGCCGCGGGGGCGGTCCCGCTGCGAACGCTGTGCGGCTACCGCGGTGTCGAGGCCGTGCGTGTGCCAACGGACCGTGCCGTCCGGTGCGCCGCGCAGGGGCAGGCGCTGCCGTAGGTCGCGTGCGGCCTTGTGGGTGAAGGGCGTGAGGAGTGCCGGTACGAGGGCGATGGGGTCGGCGGGCTCCGCGTCGAACGGGTTGGTGTCCAGGTGCGGGCGGTCGATGAGGACGACGGTGCCGGGCACGCGCTGGTACGCCAGGCCCCACAGCAGCCGGCCGAGGAGGCGTGCGCCGCCCCAGTCCGACAGCACGTGCCAGGTGCCGTGGTAGAAGTTCGTGCTGAACCGGCTCGGGGTACCCGGGCGGAGCGTCACGACGGTGTAGTCCCGCCCGTCGAGCCGGAGCCGCCGCCGATGCAGCTTCATCCGGTCACCGACGTGCGAACCGGCGCCCGGCCGCGGCCTCCCGTGCAAACTCGTACACCCCCGTGTGATGGCGTCCTGACGCTTCCATTGCAGCACCGGGCACAAGCGGGTTTCCGGCGTTCAGGCGGGCGGCGCCGGCTGCCAGGTGGCCGGGTCGAACCCGTCCGGCGTCGGGAACGGGTTGTCGCGGCGCCCGCCGATCTGCCGCAGCGGACCGCCGACCGGGCCGGCCCACACCTCGGTGTTGCCGGGCCGCCAGATGCTCAACCCGTCGGGATGGTGGCACACCTCGAAGTCCATCGCGTCCGAGCCGCGGAACAGCAGGACGGTCGCCTGCTCGGGCGGAACGTCGTACGTCATGCCCTCGGGTTCGACCATCAGCCAGAAGTCGGCCTCGCCGCCCCCACTGACCAGCATCCGGACGACGGTCGGCTCGTCATGATCGGAACCCATGCCGTCGATCATCGCAGCGTGCGCGACAGGACGGCCCGGCCGTCGGTGATGGTCCGGCGTCACACCCGCGAACGCCGGTCGTCCAGTACGGCGACGGCGGCGTCGAGGGCTTGTGACCGCAGGTCGGGCGGCAGGTTCGGGGTCAGGCCGGCCAGCGCCACGGTCCGCCAGTAGGGGTTGGTGATGGCGAGGGCGGCGGCCAGCGCCTCGGGGAGCAGGTCAGGTGGCAGCGGGAGCGCGGCCAGGAGATTGGCGCGCCAGGGCTCGCCGAGCAGCGTGACCGCCTCGGCCAGTACCTCGGCGGGCCGATGCTCCGCGAGGGCGAAGAGCTCCCGCGCCCGCCACAGGTCGCGGCGGGTCGCGCGGGTGCCGGTCACCGCCAGGTGCAGGGCGGTGTCGCGGTGCTGCTCCGGCAGGTACGGCAGCAGCGCGGTCATCGCCGCACCGCGCGCGCCGGCATGGGTGACGGCCAGGGCGGCGGCGTACGTCTGCTCGACTGCGGCGGTCCGCTCGTCCGGTGGCAGGTGCGGGATGACGCCGGCCAGCCGCAGGATCCGGCCGAGCCCGGGCTGGTTGACCCGGGCGGCGAGGTCGTCGTCGGGCAGGGTCGTGGCGTCGGCGAGCGCCTGGCGGCGGGCGGCCGCGCGCGCGTCGTCCGGCAGGTGTGGCAGCAGGATCAGCAGCCTCGCGACGCGTGCGCTGCCGGGCGCGATCGTCAGCGTGTCGGCCAGGGTCTGCCGCATGACGGCCGTTCGCAGGTCCGGTTCCAGGTGTGGCGCGAAGCCGGCCGCCGCCGCGGCGCGTGAGCCGTCGGGCGGGAAGCCGCTGAGCGCGGCGATCGCCCGTTCGTGCAGCAGCGCCGGTAGGTACGGCATGAGCTCCGTCAGCCGCTCGAACCGCGCATGCTCGAACGGGATTGCGACGGCGGCCGTCAACGCCGCTTCGACGGCCGTCGCACGTTCGTCCGCGGCCAGGTGCGGCACGAGACCCACCAGCGCCCGGGACCTCGGGCCGGGCTCGGCGATGGCGTAGGCCGCGGCCAAGGCCTCGGCGCGCAGGTCGGGCGGCAGCAGCGGCGCCAGGTCGGCCAGTACCACGCCGCGCCAGAACGGTGTAAAGATGCTGAGCGCCGCGTCCAGTACCGTGCGCAGCCGGTCGGCCGGCAGATGCGGAGCGAGGCGCCGCAGATCCCACTCGCGCGGAGCCGCGAGGACCGCGGCCAGGACCTCGTCGAGTTGCTCCGGCGGCAGGTGCGGCGCGAGCCGGACCATCGTCCCGGTGCGCAACTCCTCGTCGCCGAACGCGGCCGCGATGGCCAACGCCTCCACCGGCACGTGCGGCGCGAGCGCTTCCAGCAGTTCGGCCCGCTGCCACTCGTCGTCGACGGACGCGACCGACGCGAGGGCCGGGGCCAACAGGTCGGCGGGCAGCAGCGGCACGAGGTACTCCAGGACACCGCACCGGTCCAGCTCCGTGGCCAGCCGCGGGAGGTGCGACAGCGCCTCCCCGGGTGACCAGACGCCGGCCGTGACCAGCAGCTCGACCAGGCCTGCCGACAGCCCGCCGGTGATCTCCGTCCGCCGCCGCGCCAGCTCGAACGAGGCCCCCTGGATCGCCGCCGACCGCTCCATCGCGCCATTGTCGCCGAGGTGCTGCTGAGACGCCGGTCACAGTTGGGCCTTCCGCATCACGTTCGGGGTGGCTGGTTCGCTCTCAGGTGGGCAGAAGGAGGCGATCCATGACCGACGCGACGACGCAGGTGTTCAGTCAGCAGCGGGAGCTGCTGTTCTCGATGGTCTACAACATCCTCGGCAGTGTTGCCGACACCGAGGACGTGCTGCAGGAGACCTGGCTGGCCTGGAGCGGGCGCCAGCAGGGCGGCGAACCCGTCGAGCACCCCCGCGCGTACCTGGTGCGCATCGCCGTCAACCGGGCCCTCGCCCAGCAGGCGGTGATCAGCCGGCGGCGCGAGACCTACGTCGGGCCGTGGCTGCCCGAGCCCATCGTCCGGCCCCTCGAGGACGGCGACAGGGAAGGCGACACGGAGTCGGTGTCGATGGCGATGCTCGTGGTACTCGAGACGCTCACGCCGCTCGAGCGGGCGGTGTTCGTGCTGCACGAGGTGTTCGGGTACGCGCACACCGAGATCGGCGACATCCTCGGGCGCAGCGCCGCGGCGGTCCGGCAGGTCGCGCACCGGGCGCGGGGGCACGTCCACGCGCGGCGGCCGCGGTTCGAGCCCGACCCGCGGGTGCAGCAGGAGGCCACCGAGCGGTTCCTCGCGGCGGCGCTCGGCGGTGACCTCGACGCGCTGATGCAGATCCTGGCGCCCGACGTGACCCTGTGGGGCGACGGCGCCGGCCACGCGGGCGGCGTGCGGCCGCTGCAGGGGCGCGACAAGGTCGCCAAGCTGCTCGCGGCGCTCGCCGGGCGGTCGGGCGAAGGGCTCGACGTGCGGTACCGCAGCGTCAACGGCGAACCGTCGGCCCTGCTGGTCGCCGGTGGCGTGCCCTTCGCGGTGGTCACCCTCGACCTCACGCCGGACGGCCGGCAGATCAGCGGCATCTATGTCGTCGCCAACCCCGACAAACTCACCCACGTCGATTAGGAGCCATCGATGCGTACCGCGAAGTGGGTCGTCGTCGCCGTCTGGCTCGTCGTGCTGGTGCCGGCGCTGCTGCTGGCCGGCCGGCTCGGCGACGTCGAGGAGAACGACAACGCGGCGTGGCTGCCCGGCAACGCCGAGTCGACCGCGGTGGTCGAGCGGGCCGCCCGGTTCCAGCCGGGCGACACCGTGCCCGCCATCGTCATCTACGACCGGCCCGGCGGCGTGACCGACGCCGACCTGGCCAAGGCCCGCGCCGACGCCGAAGCGTTCACCCGCCTGGACGGCGTCGTCGGCCGGCCGCAGGGGCCGGTGCGCTCCGACGACGGCGCGGCCATCCAGACCGTCGTACAGGTCCACAAGGACAGCGAGGGCTGGGCGGGCATCGGCCGGATCGTCGACGCGATCACGGCGGTCGGCCGGGCGGACGCGAACGGCCTCGGCTTCCACGTCACCGGCCCGGCCGGCCAGGCGTCCGACTCGATCAAGGCGTTCAGCGGGGGCGGCGGCCTCACCACCATCACCGCGGTGGTGGTCGTGGTGATCCTGCTGCTCACGTACCGCAGCCCGATCCTCCCGCTGCTGCCGCTGCTCACCGCCGGCGTCGCGCTGGTGACGTCGGAGGCGGTGATCTACCTGCTGGCCGAGCACGCCGGCCTGACCGTGAACACGCAGACCAGCTTCATCCTGACGGTGCTGGTGTTCGGCGCCGCGACGGACTACGCGATGCTGCTCATCTCCCGGTACCGCGAGGAGTTGCGCGTCCACGCGGACCGCCACGAGGCGATGGCCAAGGCGCTGCGCCGCTGCGGCCCGGCGATCGTCGCCAGCGCCGCGACCGTCGCCGTGAGCCTGCTGCTGCTCATGCTGGCCACCCTCAACTCCACCCAGGGGCTCGGCCCGGCCTGCGCGATCGGCATCCTCGTCGGGCTGGTCGCGATGGTCACCCTGATGCCGGCCCTGCTGGTCATCGGCGGCCGATGGATCTTCTGGCCGGCCAGGGCG
>NZ_JBEXCY010000126.1:8626-19173 GCF_040605515.1 Dactylosporangium sp. NPDC005572
ACGGCCGACACGACGGCCGACACGACGGCCGACACGACGGCCGACACGACGGCCGACACGACGGCCGGCGCGGCGGCCGGCGCGGCGGCCGGCAGCGCGGAGACCGGCAGCGGGAAGATCTGGACCCGGGTCGGCGCCGCCATCGAACGCCGGCCGCGGGCCGTCTGGATCGGCACCGCGCTCGTCCTCGGCGCCATGGCGCTCGGCGTGCCGGCGCTCAAGGCCGACGGCCTGGCGGTCGCCGACCAGTTCACCGGGAAGCCGCCGACGGTCGTGGGGGAGGAGATCCAGGCCCGGCACTTCCCGGCCGGCGCCGGCGACCCCGTCTACGTCGTCGCGGACGCGGCGGCGGCGGAGCAGGTGCGCTCCGCGCTGTCGGCCGTGCCCGGCATCGCCGGCGTGGCGCCGCCGCTGGTCAGGGACGGCGAGGCGCTGCTGCTCGCCGAGCTGACGGACGATCCCAGCAGTACCGCGGCGATGGACGCCGTCGAACGGGCCCGCGCCGCCGTGCACCGGATCGCCGGGGCGGACGCGCAGGTCGGCGGCACCACGGCCGTCATGCTCGACACGCGGCTCGCCGCCGCGCGGGACTCCCGCGTCATCATCCCGATCGTCCTGGTGACGGTGTTCGGCATCCTCGCGCTGCTGCTGCGGGCGGTCGTCGCCCCGCTGCTGCTCATGGCGACGGTGGTCCTGTCGTTCGCGGCCGCCCTCGGCGTCAGCGGCCTGGTGTTCACCCACGTGTTCCACTTCGGCGGCGCGGAGGCGTCGTTCCCGCTGCTGACGTTCGTGTTCCTGGTCGCGCTGGGCATCGACTACAACATCTTCCTGGTGACCCGGGTGCGTGAGGAGGCGCTGCGGCACGGTACCCGCCGCGGCGCGCTGACCGGCCTGTCGGCGACGGGCGGCGTCATCACGTCGGCCGGGCTGGTCCTCGCCGGCACGTTCGCGGCGATGGGGTCGCTGCCGCTGGTGTTCGCGGCGGAGCTCGGCTTCGCGGTGGCGTTCGGCGTCCTGCTGGACACCCTCGTGGTCCGCTCGGTCCTCGTCACCGCCCTGACCCTGGACGTGGACCGCTGGATGTGGTGGCCGGCGAGGCTGCCCTCACCGGGTGAGGTAGGCGAGCACCGCGAGGACGCGGCGGTGGGTGTCGTCGGAGTCCACCAGGCCTAGCTTCTGGAAGATGGCCCGCATATGGGTCTCGACGGTCCGCTCGGCCACGACGAGCCGCGCGGCGAGCGCCGCGTTCGACCAGCCCTCGGCCACCAGGCCGAGCACCTCCCGCTCGCGGGCGGTGAGCGCGGCGAGCCCGTCGTCCCGCAGCAGCGCCCCCACCAGCGCCGGGTCGAGCGCGGAGCCGCCCGCGCCGACCCGGCGCACCGCGTCGAGGAAGTCGTCGACGTGCAGCACCCGGTCCTTCAGCAGGTACCCGAACGCGCCCGTCGGCACCAGCTCCACCGCGTGCTGGCGCACCACGTGCTGCGACAGCAGCAGGATCGGCAGCGCCGGGTGCTCGGCCCGCAGCTGCCGGGCGGCCCGGGCGCCGTCGTCGGTCATCTGCGGCGGCATCCGCACGTCGACGACGATGAGGTCGGGCCGCTCCCGCCGGACCGCGTCGACGAGCGCGTCCGCGTCGCCGACCGCGGCGGCGATCTCGTGCCCCGCCTCCGACAGCAGCCGGGTCAGGCCCTCGCGGAACAGCACCGAGTCCTCGGCGACGACGATGCGCACGGCTACACCCCGGCCCGGACGAACGCCCGCACGAGCGTGCCGGCCCCGGCCGGGCTCACGATCTCGATCCGGCCGCCGAGCGCCGCGACCCGGTCGCCGAGCGCGGTCAGCCCGAACCCGGCGACCGCCCCGCCCCGCCCGTCGTCGTCGACCTCGACGTGCAGCTGCGCCGCGACCGGCCGGACCGTCACCCCGATCCGGGTCGCCCCGGCGTGCTTGAGCGCGTTGGCGAGGCACTCGGCGATCACGTAGTACGCCGTGGTGGCGGCCGCCTCGCTGACGTCCGCGTCGTCGACCCGCACGTCGACCGGGACGGGGGAGTCGCGCACCAGGTCGCCGACCGCGGCCGCGAGGCCCTCGTCGAGCCGGCTGGGGCGCATGCCGTGGGCGATCCGGCGCAGCTCGGCGACGGTCGCCTCCAGCCCGCCGACCGCCGCGTCCAGCTCCGCGTGGACCGGCCCGTCCGGCGCGAGGGTCCGCTGTACCGACCGCAGCCGCATGCCGACCGCGAGGATCCGCTGCTGCGCGCCGTCGTGCAGGTCGCGCTCGAGCCGCTGCCGCTCCTCGGTGACCGCCTCCACCAGCCGCGCCCGGCTCGTCCGCGCGTCCTGCAGCGCCTGCCGCAGCTCGATGCGCAGCCGGCTCACCTCGATCGGCAGCCGCGCCTCGACCGCGAGCTCCCGGGCCTGCCGCCGCCGGCGCGCGGTCGACCGGCCCAGCACGAGCGCTCCGACCTCGGCGTCCCGTGCCGCCAGTGGCAGCAGGTTCTCCAGTGGTACCTCCACCGCCGCACCGGCGAGGTCGACGTAACCGCCGGTGCCGGGCAGCCGCAGCAGCACCCGCAGCGCCGGGTCACCGAGGCCGGCCCGCAGCGCGGCCTCCACCTCCTCCGGCTGGGCCCGCCCGTCCCGCACCGCGCCGACGAACCGCCGGATCGACGCCACCATCACGGTCCGCTCCCGGTCGAGCAGCCGCCCGGCGGCGGCGTGCACCCGCCGGTGCAGCGGCAGCAGCGCCAGGGCGGTGACGAACGCGGCCGCCGTGATGCCGACCCGGTCGTCGGCCCGCGCGCTGACCTGCGCGACGCCGAGCACCACGAGCGCGAACACCCCGGCCGACACGAGCGACGTGACGAGCCACGACACCGTCCCGCTCAGCAGCCGGTCGACGTCGAGCAGGTCGTGGCGCAGAATCGCGATCGCGACGGCCGCCGGCACGAGCAGCACCATCGCGGCGACGAAGCCGGTGTACGCCACCGCGATCGGTGCGCCGGCGAACTCGGCCACCCACCCCGCGGCGAGCAGCACCGGCACCGAGCCCGCGCCGAGCATCAGCCACCGCAGCTGCACCCGGGTGAGGTCGTCGCCGCCGCGGTACCGCGTGACGAGCGCGGCCACGGCCGCGCCCAGCACCGCCAGCAGCACGAGCCCGGCCACGACGTCGAGCACCCGGAACGCGGCGATGCCCAGCGGCAGCGGCGCCGTGCCGGGCAGCGGCCCGCCGCGGTCGGCGTACCCCAGCGGCTCCAGGCCGATGACGGCGATCACCAGCGCCGCCGCGCCCAGGAACGCCCACGGCACGGCCCGCCAGCGCCGCCCGGGCAGCGGGCCGGTCGGGAACACCAGGCACAGCGCCACGAACCCGGCGAAGTTGAGCACCCAGCCCCCGCCACCGAGGTACGCGCCGAGCAGCGCCCCGGGCAGCGGGTGCGCCGTCGCGTAGCTCGCGCCCCAGTCCTCCAGCGCCCACGTGAGCGCCGGCGCCGCACCGAGCCCGGCCAGCGCCGGCCCGGCCGGGCTCGCCGGCCGCCGCCACCCCACCAGCAGCCCGAGCAGGACCGTCGGCGACAGCGCGACGAGCGCCCGCGCCGCCGCGTCCGGCGGCGAGACGGCGAACTGCAGCGCCACGCCCGCGGCGTACGCGAGCACGGCCACCGCGAGCCAGCGCCGGACGGTCACGCCGACCATGCTGCCGTACCGCCCGCGCCGGCCGCATCCGTGCCAGCACACAGACGCGGGACCGGCGCTGGCACGGATGGCGGGCGGCCGCCCGGCGACCACGCTGTACACCATGGAACTCATCGCCATGGTCCTCGTGCCGTTCCCGGTCGGCTTCCTCGTCCGCAACCGGCTGGCGGCCTTCGTCACCTACGTCGCCGTGCACGGCTTCGTGTTCACGGCCCAGACCCTGAACCTGCTCGTCGAGTGGGTGGGCGGCTCGACCGAGGCGTTCGGCGCGTACCCGGACGCGTCGGACCCGGAGGTGCTCGCCTACCTCGTGGTGAACGCGGTGATCTTCGCCGCCGGGCTGGGCCTGGTCTGGCTGGGCCATCGCCTGGGCGCCCGCCGCCGCGCCCGGTCGGCCGCCCCGGTGGCCCTGGAGTCCTAGAACCCCGGTCAGGCCTCCCGCTCGAAGATCAGGTCGAAGTCCTTGCGCCAGGTGTCGCCACCGTCCTGCGACGCGTCCCATCGCCCCTCGATGCGGTCCGCCGTGACGGTGGCGACGAACCGCTGGTGGAAGTCGGGGTCCTCGCGCAGCATGACCCACTCGCCGCCGGTGAACGTCGTACGGTACAGCCGCGACATCGGCCGCGGGTCGTGGTACAGGGCGAGGAGCTGTTCGTCGGAGTCGCTGCGGCCGAACACGAAGTGCCACGCGGGCTCGCCGTTGAGGCCGGCGTCGAACTCGACGAAGGCCTCCCCGAGCCACCGCCCGACGGCCCGCCCGTGCCGGCGGACCTCCCGCGAGCCCAGGAACCAGGCATCGGTCAGCGTGACCCGCCACTGCCCGACCAGGACGTCGAGCGCCTCCATCGCCGGATTCCGCACCGCGTCGCCTCCCGGATCAGCCGGCCCCGAGCAGGGGCTGCCCGTGCCCGAAGCACGTGACCGCGGCGCCGAGCCCGGCCAGCCGCCGGAACGACGCCGCCGTCCCCTCGGGGTCGGCGTTGAACACACCCACCATCACCGTACCGTCCGGCGCCCGCGCCACCGTGTCGCCGGTGAACAGGATCCCCGGCCCGGGAAGGTGGTAGGCGACGCTGCCGGGCGTGTGGCCGGGCACGGCGAGGCACACGGCGCCCACCCCGCCGCCGAGGTCGAGCTCGTCGCCGTCGTCGACCTCGCGATGCACCGGCGCCGGCGGTACCGCCGCATCGGCCATCTGCGCGTGGACCTCGTCCCACAGCCGCCGCTCCCAGCCCGCCAGCACCGGCGGCGCCCCGGCCGCCGCCCCGCGGATCACCGGTGCGTCGAGCCGGTGCGCGACGACCTGCACGTCGCCCCACCCGGCGACCTCGGCCGCCGACCCGGCATGGTCCTCGTGCCAGTGCGTCAGCAGTACCCGCCGCACGTCCTGCCGCCGGTACCCGAGCCCGGCGACGACCCGCTCGATGGCCGGCCCGGACCCGGGCACGCCGGTGTCGACGAGCGTCAGCCCGTCCGGGCCGTGCCACAGGTAGACCTGCCCGACCGGGAACCCCAGCATCACCAGCTGCGGATGCAGCGTCACGACGTCCATGCCCGGACGCTACGAGCCCGGCCGGCCGGCGGGCAGGGCTGTGCGCTGTGGGCGGATCCGCCCACAGCGCACAGCCCTGCCCGCCGGCCGGCCGGGCTCGTAGCGTCCGGGCATGGACGTCGTGACGCTGCATCCGCAGCTGGTGATGCTGGGGTTCCCGGTCGGGCAGGTCTACCTGTGGCACGGCCCGGACGGGCTGACGCTCGTCGACACCGGCGTGCCCGGGTCCGGGCCGGCCATCGAGCGGGTCGTCGCCGGGCTCGGGTACCGGCGGCAGGACGTGCGGCGGGTACTGCTGACGCACTGGCACGAGGACCATGCCGGGTCGGCGGCCGAGGTCGCCGGGTGGGGCGACGTGCAGGTCGTCGCGCACCGGCTCGACGCACCGGTGATCCGCGGGGCGGCGGCCGGGGCGCCGCCGGTGCTGGCGGGCTGGGAGCGGCGGCTGTGGGACGAGGTCCACGCGCAGATGGCCGATGCGGCGGTACCGCCGGCGCCGGTGCATCGCGAGGTCGACGACGGCGACGAGCTCGACCTCGGCGGCGGGGTGGGCGCCGTGTGCCTCGCCGTGCCCGGCCACACGCCCGGCAGCGTCGCCTACCACCTTCCCGGGCCGGGGATCCTGTTCACCGGCGACACGGTGGCGCGGGCGCCGGACGGTACGGTGATGGTGGGTGTGTTCAACGCCGACCCCGAGGGGACGGCGGCGTCGTTCCGGCGGCTGGCCGGGCTCGGCGCCGCGGTCACGTGCTTCGGGCACGGGCAGCCCCTGCTCGGGGCCGGCTGATCCGGGAGGCGACGCGGTGCGGAATCCGGCGATGGAGGCGCTCGACGTCCTGGTCGGGCAGTGGCGGGTCACGCTGACCGATGCCTGGTTCCTGGGCTCGCGGGAGGTCCGCCGGCACGGGCGGGCCGTCGGGCGGTGGCTCGGGGAGGCCTTCGTCGAGTTCGACGCCGGCCTCAACGGCGAGCCCGCGTGGCACTTCGTGTTCGGCCGCAGCGACTCCGACGAACAGCTCCTCGCCCTGTACCACGACCCGCGGCCGATGTCGCGGCTGTACCGTACGACGTTCACCGGCGGCGAGTGGGTCATGCTGCGCGAGGACCCCGACTTCCACCAGCGGTTCGTCGCCACCGTCACGGCGGACCGCATCGAGGGGCGATGGGACGCGTCGCAGGACGGTGGCGACACCTGGCGCAAGGACTTCGACCTGATCTTCGAGCGGGAGGCCTGACCGGGGTTCTAGGACTCCAGGGCCACCGGGGCGGCCGACCGGGCGCGGCGGCGGGCGCCCAGGCGATGGCCCAGCCAGACCAGGCCCAGCCCGGCGGCGAAGATCACCGCGTTCACCACGAGGTAGGCGAGCACCTCCGGGTCCGACGCGTCCGGGTACGCGCCGAACGCCTCGGTCGAGCCGCCCACCCACTCGACGAGCAGGTTCAGGGTCTGGGCCGTGAACACGAAGCCGTGCACGGCGACGTAGGTGACGAAGGCCGCCAGCCGGTTGCGGACGAGGAAGCCGACCGGGAACGGCACGAGGACCATGGCGATGAGTTCCATGGTGTACAGCGTGGTCGCCGGGCGGCCGCCCGCCATCCGTGCCAGCGCCGGTCCCGCGTCTGTGTGCTGGCACGGATGCGGCCGGCGCGGGCGGTACGGCAGCATGGTCGGCGTGACCGTCCGGCGCTGGCTCGCGGTGGCCGTGCTCGCGTACGCCGCGGGCGTGGCGCTGCAGTTCGCCGTCTCGCCGCCGGACGCGGCGGCGCGGGCGCTCGTCGCGCTGTCGCCGACGGTCCTGCTCGGGCTGCTGGTGGGGTGGCGGCGGCCGGCGAGCCCGGCCGGGCCGGCGCTGGCCGGGCTCGGTGCGGCGCCGGCGCTCACGTGGGCGCTGGAGGACTGGGGCGCGAGCTACGCGACGGCGCACCCGCTGCCCGGGGCGCTGCTCGGCGCGTACCTCGGTGGCGGGGGCTGGGTGCTCAACTTCGCCGGGTTCGTGGCGCTGTGCCTGGTGTTCCCGACCGGCCCGCTGCCCGGGCGGCGCTGGCGGGCCGTGCCGTGGGCGTTCCTGGGCGCGGCGGCGCTGGTGATCGCCGTCATCGGCCTGGAGCCGCTGGGGTACGCCGACCGCGGCGGGCCGCTGCCCGGCACGGCGCCGCTGCCGCTGGGCATCGCCGCGTTCCGGGTGCTCGACGTCGTGGCCGGGCTCGTGCTGCTGGCGGTGCTGGGCGCGGCCGTGGCCGCGCTCGTCACGCGGTACCGCGGCGGCGACGACCTCACCCGGGTGCAGCTGCGGTGGCTGATGCTCGGCGCGGGCTCGGTGCCGGTGCTGCTCGCCGCGGGGTGGGTGGCCGAGTTCGCCGGCGCACCGATCGCGGTGGCGTACACCGGCTTCGTCGCCGCGATGGTGCTGCTCGTGCCGGCGGCCGTCGCGATCGCGATTCTGCGCCACGACCTGCTCGACGTCGACCGGCTGCTGAGCGGGACGGTGTCGTGGCTCGTCACGTCGCTCGTGTCGGCCGGGGTGTTCGCGCTCGTGGTGCTCGGCGTCGCGCAGGTCAGCGCGCGGGCCGACGACCGGGTCGGCATCACGGCGGCCGCGTTCGTCACCGCCCTGGCGCTGCTGCCGCTGCACCGGCGGGTGCACGCCGCCGCCGGGCGGCTGCTCGACCGGGAGCGGACCGTGATGGTGGCGTCGATCCGGCGGTTCGTCGGCGCGGTGCGGGACGGGCGGGCCCAGCCGGAGGAGGTGGAGGCCGCGCTGCGGGCCGGCCTCGGTGACCCGGCGCTGCGGGTGCTGCTGCGGCTGCCCGGCACCGGCGGTTACGTCGACCTCGCCGGTGCGGCGGTGGAGGTACCACTGGAGAACCTGCTGCCACTGGCGGCACGGGACGCCGAGGTCGGAGCGCTCGTGCTGGGCCGGTCGACCGCGCGCCGGCGGCGGCAGGCCCGGGAGCTCGCGGTCGAGGCGCGGCTGCCGATCGAGGTGAGCCGGCTGCGCATCGAGCTGCGGCAGGCGCTGCAGGACGCGCGGACGAGCCGGGCGCGGCTGGTGGAGGCGGTCACCGAGGAGCGGCAGCGGCTCGAGCGCGACCTGCACGACGGCGCGCAGCAGCGGATCCTCGCGGTCGGCATGCGGCTGCGGTCGGTACAGCGGACCCTCGCGCCGGACGGGCCGGTCCACGCGGAGCTGGACGCGGCGGTCGGCGGGCTGGAGGCGACCGTCGCCGAGCTGCGCCGGATCGCCCACGGCATGCGCCCCAGCCGGCTCGACGAGGGCCTCGCGGCCGCGGTCGGCGACCTGGTGCGCGACTCCCCCGTCCCGGTCGACGTGCGGGTCGACGACGCGGACGTCAGCGAGGCGGCCGCCACCACGGCGTACTACGTGATCGCCGAGTGCCTCGCCAACGCGCTCAAGCACGCCGGGGCGACCCGGATCGGGGTGACGGTCCGGCCGGTCGCGGCGCAGCTGCACGTCGAGGTCGACGACGACGGGCGGGGCGGGGCGGTCGCCGGGTTCGGGCTGACCGCGCTCGGCGACCGGGTCGCGGCGCTCGGCGGCCGGATCGAGATCGTGAGCCCGGCCGGGGCCGGCACGCTCGTGCGGGCGTTCGTCCGGGCCGGGGTGTAGCCGTGCGCATCGTCGTCGCCGAGGACTCGGTGCTGTTCCGCGAGGGCCTGACCCGGCTGCTGTCGGAGGCGGGGCACGAGATCGCCGCCGCGGTCGGCGACGCGGACGCGCTCGTCGACGCGGTCCGGCGGGAGCGGCCCGACCTCATCGTCGTCGACGTGCGGATGCCGCCGCAGATGACCGACGACGGCGCCCGGGCCGCCCGGCAGCTGCGGGCCGAGCACCCGGCGCTGCCGATCCTGCTGCTGTCGCAGCACGTGGTGCGCCAGCACGCGGTGGAGCTGGTGCCGACGGGCGCGTTCGGGTACCTGCTGAAGGACCGGGTGCTGCACGTCGACGACTTCCTCGACGCGGTGCGCCGGGTCGGCGCGGGCGGCTCCGCGCTCGACCCGGCGCTGGTGGGGGCGCTGCTGCGGGACGACGGGCTCGCCGCGCTCACCGCCCGCGAGCGGGAGGTGCTCGGCCTGGTGGCCGAGGGCTGGTCGAACGCGGCGCTCGCCGCGCGGCTCGTCGTGGCCGAGCGGACCGTCGAGACCCATATGCGGGCCATCTTCCAGAAGCTAGGCCTGGTGGACTCCGACGACACCCACCGCCGCGTCCTCGCGGTGCTCGCCTACCTCACCCGGTGAGGGCAGCCTCGCCGGCCACCACATCCAGCGGTCCACGTCCAGGGTCAGGGCGGTGACGAGGACCGAGCGGACCACGAGGGTGTCCAGCAGGACGCCGAACGCCACCGCGAAGCCGAGCTCCGCCGCGAACACCAGCGGCAGCGACCCCATCGCCGCGAACGTGCCGGCGAGGACCAGCCCGGCCGACGTGATGACGCCGCCCGTCGCCGACAGGCCGGTCAGCGCGCCGCGGCGGGTACCGTGCCGCAGCGCCTCCTCACGCACCCGGGTCACCAGGAAGATGTTGTAGTCGATGCCCAGCGCGACCAGGAACACGAACGTCAGCAGCGGGAACGACGCCTCCGCGCCGCCGAAGTGGAACACGTGGGTGAACACCAGGCCGCTGACGCCGAGGGCGGCCGCGAACGACAGGACCACCGTCGCCATGAGCAGCAGCGGGGCGACGACCGCCCGCAGCAGCAGCGCGAGGATGCCGAACACCGTCACCAGGACGATCGGGATGATGACGCGGGAGTCCCGCGCGGCGGCGAGCCGCGTGTCGAGCATGACGGCCGTGGTGCCGCCGACCTGCGCGTCCGCCCCGGCGATCCGGTGCACGGCGGCGCGGGCCCGTTCGACGGCGTCCATCGCCGCGGTACTGCTGGGATCGTCCGTCAGCTCGGCGAGCAGCAGCGCCTCGCCGTCCCTGACCAGCGGCGGCGCCACGCCGGCGATGCCGGGCACGGCCGACAGCGCGGAGCGCACCTGCTCCGCCGCCGCCGCGTCCGCGACGACGTAGACGGGGTCGCCGGCGCCGGCCGGGAAGTGCCGGGCCTGGATCTCCTCCCCCACGACCGTCGGCGGCTTCCCGGTGAACTGGTCGGCGACCGCCAGGCCGTCGGCCTTGAGCGCCGGCACGCCGAGCGCCATGGCGCCGAGGACGAGCGCGGTGCCGATCCAGACGGCCCGCGGCCGGCGTTCGATGGCGGCGCCGACCCGGGTCCAGATCTTCCCGCTGCCGGTCTCCGCGCTGCCGGCCGCCGCGCCGGCCGCCGCGCCG
>NZ_JBEXCY010000126.1:19273-27243 GCF_040605515.1 Dactylosporangium sp. NPDC005572
GCCGTCGTGTCGGCCGTCGTGTCGGCCGTCGTGTCGGCCGTCGTGTCGGCCGTCGTGTCGGCCGTCGCCCTGGCCGGCCAGAAGATCCATCGGCCGCCGATGACCAGCAGGGCCGGCATCAGGGTGACCATCGCGACCAGCCCGACGAGGATGCCGATCGCGCAGGCCGGGCCGAGCCCCTGGGTGGAGTTGAGGGTGGCCAGCATGAGCAGCAGCAGGCTCACGGCGACGGTCGCGGCGCTGGCGACGATCGCCGGGCCGCAGCGGCGCAGCGCCTTGGCCATCGCCTCGTGGCGGTCCGCGTGGACGCGCAACTCCTCGCGGTACCGGGAGATGAGCAGCATCGCGTAGTCCGTCGCGGCGCCGAACACCAGCACCGTCAGGATGAAGCTGGTCTGCGTGTTCACGGTCAGGCCGGCGTGCTCGGCCAGCAGGTAGATCACCGCCTCCGACGTCACCAGCGCGACGCCGGCGGTGAGCAGCGGCAGCAGCGGGAGGATCGGGCTGCGGTACGTGAGCAGCAGGATCACCACGACCACCACCGCGGTGATGGTGGTGAGGCCGCCGCCCCCGCTGAACGCCTTGATCGAGTCGGACGCCTGGCCGGCCGGGCCGGTGACGTGGAAGCCGAGGCCGTTCGCGTCCGCCCGGCCGACCGCCGTGATCGCGTCGACGATCCGGCCGATGCCCGCCCAGCCCTCGCTGTCCTTGTGGACCTGTACGACGGTCTGGATGGCCGCGCCGTCGTCGGAGCGCACCGGCCCCTGCGGCCGGCCGACGACGCCGTCCAGGCGGGTGAACGCTTCGGCGTCGGCGCGGGCCTTGGCCAGGTCGGCGTCGGTCACGCCGCCGGGCCGGTCGTAGATGACGATGGCGGGCACGGTGTCGCCCGGCTGGAACCGGGCGGCCCGCTCGACCACCGCGGTCGACTCGGCGTTGCCGGGCAGCCACGCCGCGTTGTCGTTCTCCTCGACGTCGCCGAGCCGGCCGGCCAGCAGCAGCGCCGGCACCAGCACGACGAGCCAGACGGCGACGACGACCCACTTCGCGGTACGCATCGATGGCTCCTAATCGACGTGGGTGAGTTTGTCGGGGTTGGCGACGACATAGATGCCGCTGATCTGCCGGCCGTCCGGCGTGAGGTCGAGGGTGACCACCGCGAAGGGCACGCCACCGGCGACCAGCAGGGCCGACGGTTCGCCGTTGACGCTGCGGTACCGCACGTCGAGCCCTTCGCCCGACCGCCCGGCGAGCGCCGCGAGCAGCTTGGCGACCTTGTCGCGCCCCTGCAGCGGCCGCACGCCGCCCGCGTGGCCGGCGCCGTCGCCCCACAGGGTCACGTCGGGCGCCAGGATCTGCATCAGCGCGTCGAGGTCACCGCCGAGCGCCGCCGCGAGGAACCGCTCGGTGGCCTCCTGCTGCACCCGCGGGTCGGGCTCGAACCGCGGCCGCCGCGCGTGGACGTGCCCCCGCGCCCGGTGCGCGACCTGCCGGACCGCCGCGGCGCTGCGCCCGAGGATGTCGCCGATCTCGGTGTGCGCGTACCCGAACACCTCGTGCAGCACGAACACCGCCCGCTCGAGCGGCGTGAGCGTCTCGAGTACCACGAGCATCGCCATCGACACCGACTCCGTGTCGCCTTCCCTGTCGCCGTCCTCGAGGGGCCGGACGATGGGCTCGGGCAGCCACGGCCCGACGTAGGTCTCGCGCCGCCGGCTGATCACCGCCTGCTGGGCGAGGGCCCGGTTGACGGCGATGCGCACCAGGTACGCGCGGGGGTGCTCGACGGGTTCGCCGCCCTGCTGGCGCCCGCTCCAGGCCAGCCAGGTCTCCTGCAGCACGTCCTCGGTGTCGGCAACACTGCCGAGGATGTTGTAGACCATCGAGAACAGCAGCTCCCGCTGCTGACTGAACACCTGCGTCGTCGCGTCGGTCATGGATCGCCTCCTTCTGCCCACCTGAGAGCGAACCAGCCACCCCGAACGTGATGCGGAAGGCCCAACTGTGACCGGCGTCTCAGCAGCACCTCGGCGACAATGGCGCGATGGAGCGGTCGGCGGCGATCCAGGGGGCCTCGTTCGAGCTGGCGCGGCGGCGGACGGAGATCACCGGCGGGCTGTCGGCAGGCCTGGTCGAGCTGCTGGTCACGGCCGGCGTCTGGTCACCCGGGGAGGCGCTGTCGCACCTCCCGCGGCTGGCCACGGAGCTGGACCGGTGCGGTGTCCTGGAGTACCTCGTGCCGCTGCTGCCCGCCGACCTGTTGGCCCCGGCCCTCGCGTCGGTCGCGTCCGTCGACGACGAGTGGCAGCGGGCCGAACTGCTGGAAGCGCTCGCGCCGCACGTGCCGGTGGAGGCGTTGGCCATCGCGGCCGCGTTCGGCGACGAGGAGTTGCGCACCGGGACGATGGTCCGGCTCGCGCCGCACCTGCCGCCGGAGCAACTCGACGAGGTCCTGGCCGCGGTCCTCGCGGCTCCGCGCGAGTGGGATCTGCGGCGCCTCGCTCCGCATCTGCCGGCCGACCGGCTGCGCACGGTACTGGACGCGGCGCTCAGCATCTTTACACCGTTCTGGCGCGGCGTGGTACTGGCCGACCTGGCGCCGCTGCTGCCGCCCGACCTGCGCGCCGAGGCCTTGGCCGCGGCCTACGCCATCGCCGAGCCCGGCCCGAGGTCCCGGGCGCTGGTGGGTCTCGTGCCGCACCTGGCCGCGGACGAACGTGCGACGGCCGTCGAAGCGGCGTTGACGGCCGCCGTCGCAATCCCGTTCGAGCATGCGCGGTTCGAGCGGCTGACGGAGCTCATGCCGTACCTACCGGCGCTGCTGCACGAACGGGCGATCGCCGCGCTCAGCGGCTTCCCGCCCGACGGCTCACGCGCCGCGGCGGCGGCCGGCTTCGCGCCACACCTGGAACCGGACCTGCGAACGGCCGTCATGCGGCAGACCCTGGCCGACACGCTGACGATCGCGCCCGGCAGCGCACGCGTCGCGAGGCTGCTGATCCTGCTGCCACACCTGCCGGACGACGCGCGCGCGGCCGCCCGCCGCCAGGCGCTCGCCGACGCCACGACCCTGCCCGACGACGACCTCGCCGCCCGGGTCAACCAGCCCGGGCTCGGCCGGATCCTGCGGCTGGCCGGCGTCATCCCGCACCTGCCACCGGACGAGCGGACCGCCGCAGTCGAGCAGACGTACGCCGCCGCCCTGGCCGTCACCCATGCCGGCGCGCGCGGTGCGGCGATGACCGCGCTGCTGCCGTACCTGCCGGAGCAGCACCGCGACACCGCCCTGCACCTGGCGGTGACCGGCACCCGCGCGACCCGCCGCGACCTGTGGCGGGCGCGGGAGCTCTTCGCCCTCGCGGAGCATCGGCCCGCCGAGGTACTGGCCGAGGCGGTCACGCTGCTCGGCGAGCCCTGGCGCGCCAATCTCCTGGCCGCGCTCCCGCTGCCACCTGACCTGCTCCCCGAGGCGCTGGCCGCCGCCCTCGCCATCACCAACCCCTACTGGCGGACCGTGGCGCTGGCCGGCCTGACCCCGAACCTGCCGCCCGACCTGCGGTCACAAGCCCTCGACGCCGCCGTCGCCGTACTGGACGACCGGCGTTCGCGGGTGTGACGCCGGACCATCACCGACGGCCGGGCCGTCCTGTCGCGCACGCTGCGATGATCGACGGCATGGGTTCCGATCATGACGAGCCGACCGTCGTCCGGATGCTGGTCAGTGGGGGCGGCGAGGCCGACTTCTGGCTGATGGTCGAACCCGAGGGCATGACGTACGACGTTCCGCCCGAGCAGGCGACCGTCCTGCTGTTCCGCGGCTCGGACGCGATGGACTTCGAGGTGTGCCACCATCCCGACGGGTTGAGCATCTGGCGGCCCGGCAACACCGAGGTGTGGGCCGGCCCGGTCGGCGGTCCGCTGCGGCAGATCGGCGGGCGCCGCGACAACCCGTTCCCGACGCCGGACGGGTTCGACCCGGCCACCTGGCAGCCGGCGCCGCCCGCCTGAACGCCGGAAACCCGCTTGTGCCCGGTGCTGCAATGGAAGCGTCAGGACGCCATCACACGGGGGTGTACGAGTTTGCACGGGAGGCCGCGGCCGGGCGCCGGTTCGCACGTCGGTGACCGGATGAAGCTGCATCGGCGGCGGCTCCGGCTCGACGGGCGGGACTACACCGTCGTGACGCTCCGCCCGGGTACCCCGAGCCGGTTCAGCACGAACTTCTACCACGGCACCTGGCACGTGCTGTCGGACTGGGGCGGCGCACGCCTCCTCGGCCGGCTGCTGTGGGGCCTGGCGTACCAGCGCGTGCCCGGCACCGTCGTCCTCATCGACCGCCCGCACCTGGACACCAACCCGTTCGACGCGGAGCCCGCCGACCCCATCGCCCTCGTACCGGCACTCCTCACGCCCTTCACCCACAAGGCCGCACGCGACCTACGGCAGCGCCTGCCCCTGCGCGGCGCACCGGACGGCACGGTCCGTTGGCACACGCACGGCCTCGACACCGCGGTAGCCGCACAGCGTTCGCAGCGGGACCGCCCCCGCGGCAGCTGGCAGGCCCCGTGGATCCGGCCACGCGGCTTCACCGAACGCGTCGACCGCATCGGCGGCCTGGTGACGCTCACGGCAACACCGGACCTCCTCGAGGAACACGCGGTCGACGTCTCCACCCTCGGCGACTCCGCGTTCCACGGCATGGACTACACCGAGCTCAACTGGCCCAACGGCGAGGTCCAGGTGTTCCGCGACTACCGCGAGCGCGTCTCGGCCGCCGCCGTGGCCCGCCGCGAGATCCTGTCCGAAGCCGAGCCCGCCGCCGAGCCCGCCGCCGAGCCCGCCGCCGAGCGCAACGCCGGTGCGAAGGCGGGCACGCAGGCCGGCGCGAAGGCCCTCGCAAAGCCGGAGAGCAAGGCCCGCGCGAAGACCGGCGCCAGAGCCGGAACCAGGGCCGAAGCCAACCTCGAAGCCGAGGCCGGAGCCGGTGCTGATGCGAACCCGAGGGGCCCGAGCCGGCTGGACCCTTACGCCCTCAACCGCCTCATCTGGGACCGCGGCACGGAGGTCCGCCGCCGCCGACTGCCGGCTCAGACGTCGCGCCCGCGCACCAACGCGTAGCCCAGGCGCCGCTGACGAGCGCCGCTGACGAGCGCCGCTGACGGGCGGTTCAGACATCGCGGCGGCGCACCAGCGCGTAGCCCGCGCCCACCGCGGCCGCCGTCCAGCCGGTCAGCACCAGCAGCGCCGGTAACGGGTCCGCGGTGTCCATGAGCCGCTGCCCGGCCTGGTCGGGCAGGTACCGGGCGACCGCCGCCACACCCGGAATGCGGCTCAGGACTGGGCCGACGATGAAGAACAGCGGGATCAGGATGCCCAGCGTCAGTGCGGTGCTCCGCAGGGTCGCCGCCACACCGGCCGAGAACAGGCAGACCAGCGTGAGGTAGACCGCCGCGCCCGCCAGCGCGCGGGGCACGCCCGGTGCCGCCATCGACGTGCCGTACGGCCCCAGGCCGGCCTGGTTGACCGGCCACGACACCAGCACCGTGGCCACCGCGACGACCAGGGCAGCGCCGCACCCGACGAGCAGCTTGCCCCCGTACGCCAGGCCACGCCGCGGCACCGCGGCGAGCGTCGCCCGGACGGTGCCGGTGCCGTACTCGGACGTCACCAGCAGCGCGCCGAAGGCGATGAGCGCCAGCTGCCCGTACAACAGCCCGACAAAACCGGAATAGACCGGGTCGAAGTCGGGGCGCACCATCGCGGCGTTGCCGGTCTCGTACGCATTGCGGACCGAGAAGCCGCTGACGGCCGCGAGACCGACACTGATCAGGAACGTGAGCGCGAGCGTCCACACCGTGGACCGGATCGTGCGCAGCTTCGTCCACTCGGCCAGCACCACGGTGGTCATCGGGCACGCTCCTGCAGGCGGAGATAGGCGTCCTCAAGTGACGTCCCGTCACCGATGAACGACGCGAGCGGGGCGTCGGCCAGCAGCCGGCCGTGACCGATAACGATCAGGTGGTCGGCGGTGATGGCCATCTCGCTCATGAGGTGGCTGGAGACGAACACCGTGCGGCCCTCCGCGGCGAGGGAGCGCACCAGGTGACGCAGCCACCGCACACCCTCCGGGTCGAGGCCGTTGACGGGCTCGTCGAGCAGCAGGACGGGCGGGTCGCCGAGCAGCGCCGCAGCCAGGCCGAGGCGTTGGCGCATGCCGAGCGAGAAGCCGCGGACCCGACGGCGGGCCACCCCGTCGAGGCCGAGCTGCGTGAGCACCTGGCGGACCCGGGTCCGGCCGATGCCGTTGCTCTGGGCCAGCCACAGCAGGTGGTCGAACGCGGAGCGGCCGGGATGCACGGCGTCGGCCTCGAGCAGCGCGCCGACGTGTCCGAGCGGGTGGCGGATCCCGTCATACCGCCGGCCGCCGACCCGGATCTCGCCGGCGCTCGGCCGGGCCAGGCCGACGACCATCCGCATGGTCGTGGACTTGCCGGCACCGTTCGGGCCGAGAAACCCGGTGACCTGTCCCGGCTGGACGGTGAAGGTGAGCGCGTCGACGGCCTGAACTCCCCCGTAACGCTTGGAAACCTCGCGGACCTCAATCACGGGCCCAACGCTGCCGGATCGCACGGCCGGGCACATCCGACCGTGGTCCGATTCCGAAGCTCCTACCGTGGTCCGACGCGCGCCACCACCGCGCCGCATACGGTGGACCGCGTGAACGAGATGCACCGCCGCCTGCTGATCGCGCTGGACGGCCTGGCCGCCGCCATCGCCGCGGTGGTGTTCGTCGTGAGCGCGGTCGCCGGGCAGCACGGCGCGGCGGCGTGGGCCCGGGGGCTGCTGGCGGCCGCGGCCGCGCTGCCGATCGCGGCCGTCCGGCTGCGGCCGCGGCTGGTGTTCGGCGTCGTGCTCGCCGCGTCGCTGGGCTGGTCGATGCTGGACCGGGCGCAGCTGCCGTTCGTCGCCACCGCGTATGCGATGTTCCACTGCTCTTCGGTCACCTCACGCCCGCGGCGGGTGCGCGCCGTGACCGCCGTGCTGGTCAGTATCGGCGGGGTCGGCCTGCTCACCGCGGTCGGCAGCCCGCGCGGCGTGCCCGGCTGGTGGATCGGCCGGCCGCAGCTGCTCGCCCTCCTCGCGGCCGTGCTGGCCTGCGCCTGGACGGCCGGGCAGATCGTGCGCGACCGGCGGTTGTTCGCGCAGCGCGCCGCTGAGCAGGCCGCCCGCAGCGCGGTCGCGGAAGAGCGCCTGCGGATCGCCCGTGAACTGCACGACAGCGTCGCCCACAGCATGGGGGTCATCGCGATCAAGGCGGCGGTCGCCGGGCACGTCGCCGACCGGCGGCCCGAGGAGGTGCGCGACGCGTTGCGGGTCATCGAGACCACCAGCAAGGGAGCGCTGGCCGAGATGCGGCACCTGCTCGGCGTGCTGCGGTCGGACGACGACCCGGGCGAACACGAGCCACCCGGATTGGCGGCGCTGCCGGCGCTCACCCGCCGGGCCACGGCCGCCGGCGTGACCGTCGACGTGACGCTGCGGGACACCGAGCGATTACCCGCGACGCTGGAGCTCCCGGTGTATCGGATCGTGCAGGAGGCATTGACCAACGTGGTGAAGCATGCGGCGCCGACGCGCTGCCGGGTGGGTGTGACGGCGGCGGCGAGCGAGGTGAGCGTGGAGGTGTACGACGACGGCCGCCCAAACAGTAGCCCGCCGTCTAGCCGTGACCAAAGCCGTAGCGCAGGCCGTGACGTGGGCCGTGACGTGGGCCGTGACGTGGGCCGCGACTTCGGTCCGCACGGCTTGGGCGGGCACGGCTTGGTCGGCATGCGCGAGCGGATCGCCGCGTACGGTGGCACGTTCAGCGCCGGTCCCCGTCCCGAAGGCGGTTTCCGGGTTCTGGCAAGGATTCCGTACAACGAGGAGTCCGCATGACGGCCCCCACCCGCGCGGTCGGCGCTGCACGA
>NZ_JBEXCY010000126.1:27343-32414 GCF_040605515.1 Dactylosporangium sp. NPDC005572
TCGGGCCTGCCGCACGACCACGAGGAGGCGGCATGACGGCCGCCATCCGCGCGGTCGGCGCTGCACGATCGGGCCTGCCGCACGACCACGAGGAGGCGGCATGACGGCCGCCATCCGCGCGGTGGGCGCTGCACGACCGGGTGTGCCGTACGACTCTGAGGAAGGCGCATGACGGCCTCCGTTCGCGCGCTCGCAACCGACGGCGGTGGTGCCGCAAATCCACGAGGAGGTGGCGTGGCTCCCCCGATCCGGGTTCTGGTGGCCGACGACCAGGCGTTGCTGCGTGGGAGTTTCCGGGTGCTGCTGGAGACCTCGGGGATGGACGTGGTTGGCGAGGCCGGCACTGGGCTCGAGGCGGTCCGGGTTGCCGGGGAGACGCGGCCGGACGTGATTCTCATGGACGTCCGCATGCCCGACATGGACGGCATCGCGGCGACCCGGGAGATCACCGCGACCTCGGCCGCGCGTGTGATCATCCTGACGATGTTCGACCTGGACGCGTACGTGTTCGCGGCGCTGCGCGCGGGGGCGAGCGGCTTCCTGCTCAAGGACGCCGAACCGGGCGAGGTGCTACGGGCGGTCTCGTTCGTGGCGGCCGGGGAGGCCTTACTGGCGCCCGCGGTGACCCGACGGCTCATCGACGAGTTCGCCCGGGCCGCGCCGCCCGACCTGGCCCCGCCGGCCGAGCTGGCCGGCGTCACCGCCCGCGAGCGCGAGGTGCTGGTCCTCATCGCCCGGGGGCTGTCGAACGCGGAGATCGGCGACCGCCTGTACGTCGGCCAGACCACGGTCAAGACCCACATCGGCCACCTGCTGGCCATGCTGCACGTCACCACGCGCGCGCAGCTGGTCATGCTCGCGTACGAGTCCGGTCTCGTGGAACGCCGCGCCCGCCGATAGCGCCGGTTGCGCAACCGGGGCCGGAGCGGGACGCGACCGGCGCTCGTCCGGCGCAGCTCGGGCCTCAGTTGCGCAACGGACTAGGCGTGTGCGGGTGAGGCGGGGCGGAGGTCCTCCGCACCGGAGTGGTCGGCCAGCAGCTGGACCGGGACGCGGCGGAGGCGGCGGACCGGGGCGATGAGGAGGAGGGCCACGCAGACCGCCGCGGTCACGGCCGTCGCCACGACGAGCAGGTCGCGCGGGGCCACCACGGTCGATACCGGGCCGACGAGGGCCTGGCCCACGGCGGCGCCCGAGACCGAGCCGGCCACCTCGTAGGCCGTGACGCGGTTCAGGACCTCCGGGGCGACTTGGGTCTGGACGCTCGTCGACCACATCACCGACCAGAACGCCCACGCGGCGCCGCCCAGCAGGTGGCCCGCGATCAGCGTCGGCAGCGGGGACTCCAGGACGATCGTCAGCGGGATCGCGACGAAGCCGGTCAGGGCGACGGCGCCGGCGGCGAGCGGGCGGGTCGGGCGGAAGCGGATCGCCACCAGGCCGCCGATCACCGTGCCCGTGCCCAGGCCCGCCATCGTCCAGCCGTAGGCGGCGTCGCCCAGGCGGTCGCTGATGAGCTGGGAGCCCAGCGGGATGTACGGGCCGAAGACGAACAGGCCGAAGAAGACCCACACGACGATCACCGACCACATCCAGCTGCGGGAGCGGAACTCCTGCCAGCCGCGGCGCAGATCACGCAGTACCGTCGAATCACCGTGACGAACGCGGGCGGGAGCGAGGCGGATCAGCGCCAGGCAGACGCCGCTCAGCAGGAACGTGGCGGCGTCGATGGCGTACACCGGGCCCGCGCCGGCGAAGGCCATCAGCAGGCCGGCGAGGACCGGGCCGGCGAGTTGGGTGGCGGCGTCGGCGATCTTCAGGGTGCCGTTCGCGCGTTGCGGGTCCTTCGCGACGAGCGGGACCATGCCGTTGACGCCCGGCTGGAACATGGCGGCGGCGGTACCGGAGAGCAGCGCGGCGGTCAGCAGCAGCCACAGCGGCGGGGTACCGGCGAAGAACGCCACCGCCACAGCACCCTGCGTGACCACGCGGACAACGTCGGCGCCGACCATCATCGTCTGCGCGCCGATCCGGTCGGAGAAGACGCCGCCGAACACCACGAACAGGACGTACGGGGCGGTCCAGACGGCAAGAACGTACCCCACGCCGGACACGCCGTAGACGGCGCCGACCGCCAGCGCCGCCGCGACGGGCATCATCGCGTCGCCCAGCAGCGAGACCACGCGGGCGGTGCAGTACAACGTGAAATCCCTGGTCCAGAGCGAACCCTGGGCGCGCGTGAGCGGCCCGCGGTCGACGACCGCGGTCATGAGACGAACTCCATGATCGCCGATTCTGGTCGCGGCGGCGGGGTTGCGCAGGCGCCGGGAGGGACATCATTGGGTACATTCGTGCCATGCAGCATCGCGTGGTCGCGCTCGTCGGCCGGGGCCAGGAGATGTATCCGGTCACGTGCGCGTCGGCCGTGTTCGGCTACCACGGCACGGAGATCCCGCAGCACTACACGTTCCGGCTGTGCGCCGAGCGGCCAGGGCTGCTGCCGACGACGATCGGCGCCGACATCCTCGTCGGGGCGGGGCTGGAGGCGCTCGCCACGGCCGACACGATCCTCATCGCGGGCTGGTGCCACGGGCCGCGGATCTCGCCCGAGCTCGGCGACGCCGTCCTGGCCGCGCACACCCGCGGTGCCCGGATCGTCGCGGTGTGCTCGGGAGTATTCGTCCCGGCGAGCCTGGGCCTGCTCGACGGGCGCCGGGCGGCGGTGCACTGGGAGCTCGTCGACGAGCTGGCCCGCCACTACCCGCGGGTCCGCGCCGACGCGACCGTGCTGTACGTCGACCACGGCGACCTGGCGACGGCCGGCGCCTCGGCCACGACCGTCGACCTGTGCCTCAACCAGGTCCGCCGCGAGCACGGCGCGGCCCTGGCGATGCGCATCGGCCGGCAGCTGTCGGCCGCACCGCACCGCGAGGGCGGCCAGCGCCAGTTCCCGGCGCTGCCGACGACCGGCCCGGTCCCCGACTCGCTCGCGCCGCTGCTCGACTGGATCATCACGAACCTCGACCGGCCGCTGACCCTGCACGACATGGCCGCCGAGTCCGGCATGTCGCCGCGCACCCTCAACCGCCACTTCGCCGAGCAGCTCGGCACGTCGCCGGGCCGCTGGCTGCTCGACCGGCGGCTGGCCAGCACCCGGGCCATGCTGGAGGAGACCGACCTGCCGGTCGAGACGATCGCCAAGCGCGTCGGCCTGTCGTCGGCGGTGAACCTGCGCCGCCGCTTCCGCGACGCCCTCGCCACGACCCCGGCCGCCTACCGTCGCGAGTTCCGCGCCTAGGCGAACATCGCGGCGACGTGGGCGGCCAGCTCCTCCGGGCCGACGTCGCGCAGGTGCTGGTCGACCGCCCAGCGGTGGCCGGACGGGTCCAGGAACTGGGCCGTGCGGTCGCCCCAGAAGGCGTCGTGCGGGGGCTCGAACGCCGTGGCGCCGGCCGCCAGCGCGCGCTCCCACACCGCGTCGACGTCGGCGACCGGCAGGTGGAAGGCGGCCGGAGTGCCACCGAGTGCGGCCGGGGTGCGCATCCCGCGGTCCGGCCACTCCCCCGCCACCGCGAGCACCGCGTCGCCGACGCGCAGCTCCACCGTCAGCGGGCGGCCGTCGGGCAACGGGACCCGGCTCGTCTCCTGCGCGCCGAGCACCTCGGCATACCAGGCCGCGGCGGCCGAGGGGTCCTGCACCACCAGATGGACAGCGATCTGTGTCATGCCACCGACCATACACACTGTCTGGACAGAGTGTCCAGACGGTACGATCTGGTCCGTGACCGCCCGGCGTGACGATCCTCAGCAAGGCGAGCTGCGCGAGCGCATCCTCGAGGCGCTGCACGAGCTGCTGCGCGAGCGGACCTTCGAGACCCTCAGCGTGGCCGAGATCATCGCCGCCGCCGGGGTGTCCCGGGCGAGCTTCTACTTCTACTTCCCGGGCAAGCAGGCGGCCCTCGCCGAGCTGGTCCGCCGGGCGGTCGGTCAGGGCCACGAGGCCGCGCAGCCGTGGCTGCAGGCCGAACAGGACCCGCGCGAAGCGCTCCGCGCAGGCGTCGACGCGGGTGCCGAGCTGTGGTTGCGCAACGCCGCGGTGCTGCGCGCGATCGTGGAGAGCTGGGCGTCCGACCCGCAGCTGCGCGAGCTGTGGCTGGCCCAGATGGCGACCTTCACCGACGCGGCCGTCGCCCGGATCGAGGCCGACGAGCAGGTCCGCGTCGAGAACGTGCCCGCCCTCGCCGCGTCGCTGACCTGGACCGGGGAGCGGCTCTACTACCTCGCCGCGTGCGGGGTCGCCCCCTTCGACGACCGGAGGGTCCTCGTCGACACGCTGACCCACCTGTGGGTGTCGGCGCTGTACGACGGATGACAACCATTGCGCCCGTGGTGGCGTGATGGAGGATATGAGTGCCGAACCCGCACGCGTCGAGGTCCGCGTGCCCGGCGGCCGGGACGAGCAGTTCGCGGCGTTCGTCGCCGCGACCGGCCCCTACCTGCTCCGGGTCGCGTTGCTGCTGTCCGGCGACCGCAGCCACGCCGAGGACCTGGTGCAGACCACGTTCGAGCGCACCTACCGGTCCTGGCCGCAGGCCGTCAGCACCGATCCGCGGGCGTACGCCCGCAAGGTCCTCGTCAACCTGCGGATCGACCGCTGGCGCGGCACCCGCCGCGAGGTGCTCACCGACGCGCCACCCGAAGGCGCCGTACCGAGCCACGCCGACGCCGTCGACGACCGCAACGAGGTGGTCCGGGCCCTCGCCCGGCTGCCCGCCGCACAACGGCGGGTCGTCGTACTGCGGCACCTGGTCGACCTCACCGAGGCCGAGACCGCATGGGAGCTCGGCGTCTCGATCGGCACCGTGAAGTCCCACAACGCCCGGGCGCTGGCCCGGCTCCGATCCCTCCTGGAAGAAGGGCGGCAGTGATGGAACCCACCGCCGACGACGCCGTCGTCGCGTACCTGCGCGCCCACGCCCCGGGCCTGCCCGCGGTGCGGTTCGACGGCCCCGCCGCCACGGCGAAGGCCCGCCGCGCGATGCACCGCCGGCGTCGGCGGCGCACCACCGCG